>CAZFDX010000400.1:0-4166 GCA_964518325.1 uncultured Alcaligenaceae bacterium
CCGCAATTTCGTCGAGTTCTTCCTCCATGTGTGAGGTGAATTTCACATCCATCACCTTGGGGAAATTTTCCACCAACATATCCACTACAACCTTACCCAGATCGGTTGCTTTGAAGCGTCGGTTTTCAATCTCGACGTAACCCCGTGATACAATCGTACTAATAATCGAAGCATAGGTACTGGGTCGGCCGATCCCCTCTTTCTCTAATGCTTTCACAAGGGAAGCCTCGTTATATCGGGGGGGGGGCTGAGTAAAATGCTGTGAGGCCGACAAGCCCAATTTATTCAATGGTTGATTTTCAACCAATTGGGGAAGAACCACATCTTCCGATCGGCTGGGCCAAACTAATCGGTACCCATCGAATTTTTCAATCGACCCGCGTGCTTTGAAAAGCCCCTCTCCTGCCTGAATATCCACTACGGTGGTCGCGACCACCGCAGGGGCCATTTGGCTGGCCACAAAGCGGGAATAAATCATGGCATATAGCCGATATTGATCGGGTTCCAAGAAGGGACGCACCCGTTCCGGTGTCCAAGAAAGGTCGGTCGGTCGAATGGCTTCGTGGGCTTCTTGGGCGCTTTTCCCCGATTTGAAATAGTTTGGCTTTTCGGGCAAATACTGGGGTTTGTAGTGACTGGCAATATGTTCGCGAACCATCTTCAAGGCATCGTCAGAAACCCGAGTGCTATCCGTTCGCATATATGTAATAAGCGCCACAAGCCCATCGGCCCCTAGGGTCAATCCTTCGTAAAGTTTCTGAGCAATGGTCATCGTCCGAGCGGAGGACATGCGCAACCGCAACGATGCCTGTTGCTGAAGTGTCGATGTTGTGAAGGGGGGGGGAGCATTATCAGCACGATCTTTCTGTTCGATCTTGATAATTTGATAACGGGCCTTATCGATCGCGTTGAAAATTTCGGTGGCCTCGGCTTCGTTCGCTGCCTTAAAAGGTGCCCCACGAAATTCATGCAACTCGGCTAAAAACGAATTGGGGGGAAGCTCCTGTTTTGGCCCCTTTTCTGCAGCGGTATTGTCGGCCTTTTGATCCTCATCGACTGCGTCGATTTCTGTTTCTTTTTCGGTTTTGCTTTCCCCTTTTTTCTTGGCCAAAACCTTAGCGGGGAAGGGGAAATTCCCCAAAGTCGCCTGAAGATCGGTCGAGAGCAAAGCCATAATTTTCCAATACTCTTCGGGCTTAAAGGCTTCGATTTCTCGTTCCCGATCCACAATCAACCGCGCTGCCACCGATTGAACCCGACCGGCCGAAAGACCTTTGGTGATTTTCTGTTGCAGTAACGGAGAAAGTTTATACCCCACGACCCGATCCAACATGCGTCGGGCTTCTTGCGCGTTGACCAAATCCATGTTGATGCCACGCGGCGATTTGATGGCATCGTTCACGGCTTTTTTCGTAATTTCGTTGAAGGTAATGCGACTAGCAGTCGTGTCGTCCAACCCCAAGGCTTGTTCTAAATGCCAAGCGATCGATTCCCCTTCGCGGTCGGGGTCGGTCGCGAGATAGACCCGTTCGGAACGATCGGCATAATGTCGCAGTTCCTGCAAAATTTCTTCGGTACTTCGTCGATTGCCCCGCCGAGCATTCGGCCCCGTTTTCTCGGAGCGATCAATAATCACATAACGTGGAATCCACCCTTCGGAAATGCGAATCCCGACTTCCTCTTCGCCCTTCAGTTTCCCTTTACCTGGAAGGTCGCGCACATGACCCACGCTCGCCAAAACCTTGAAACCGGCACCGAGATATTTTTCGATCGTTTTGGCCTTGGCCGGCGATTCGACAATCACAAGGCTCCCTTTGCGGGGTCCGGTGTATTTTTCAACCACAGGAGGGGAGCTTCCCCCTTCTTCCGGAGGTGGCGTCGCCTTTTTACGCGGCTTCTTCGTGACCGAAGTTTCCTCGGCTTGAGAAGTTTTTTTGGCGGCCTTGACCGTTTTTTTCTTGGCAGAACCGGTTGCCTTTTTCTTCTTCGGGGTCGATTCCGAATCGGTTCCAACAGTTTCGGTTGCTTTTTTCTTCTTTGGAGGCATGATGCCAGTATCTCTTTAGTGGTCAACCTGTTACGTTAGCAAAACAAAAAGTCCACGCCTTCTTCCTTGAACGAATCCGGTCCGGATTGTAACAATAGAGGGTTGAATTATTGGATAAGTTGCAAACTCGTCCTGTTTGCCCTCGTCCTTTCTCCAGAAAACCGCTACAATCAAACTTTCTGGAAAATGGGGCTACCCCTTTCCAATAGTACCTGACTAGTCTAATCGTCAAGGCTAGTAGGGAAGAACAGGGACAGTAATTTGGACTTAAACTGAGGATCAGCAATGGCTTTCAATCCTTTTGAATCTTTACGAAAGAACTCAAAAGCAATCCTCTCGGTGGTGACAATTCTGGTGGTCTTCATCTTTGTCCTCTCTAGTGGCGGAGGCCGAGGTCACGACATTACCGATCTGATCGACCGAGCTTTTCGAGGCACAGGCTCCACCGGAGCTAAACTCGCCGAGGTCAACGGCAAAGCAGTCTATCAACGCGATTTGGAAAAGCTCAATCGCCGCCGAATTGTTGCCAACGCCTATGTCACGAATCTTTCGTTGCGAGCCGACGAAAACCTCGCAGCCGATTTGATGAAGCGCGTGGCTAAACTCCCTCAAGATCAGGCCGGTACCGGCAAGGCAATCGAGAATTATCTCAAATTCCGTCCCAATATGCGCCCCGAGTTCTTCAACTTTATCGCTGAATCGGCCCTCTCGAAAATTGACGTTTTCCGCGAAGGTTTCAAAAAGGATAGCGAAGAACTCAAAACCCTGATGGATGCACGCGGACTCATCATTCGTCATGCCCAACGACTTTTCCAAACATCTCCAATGTATTTCGATTCCATCCCGAATCGAGATATTAACGATCGAATGAATTTTTATCTCCTGTTAGTCAAAGCCGACCAATGGGGAATCAACTATGGCCGTAAAAGCGTCGAGAGCATGATTAACGACGAAATCGGCACCGGCTTTACCGATCGGGATGCGGCGGACATTCGTTTGGCCATCCGCACGAATTACCGCGATACCACAGACGACGAAATTTTTGAAGCCGTTGCGGACGAATTCCGTGCCCGAACGGTGTTCTTTGCTCTCGCTGGTCGCTCGAACAACCCCATTCCGGGGCAACCCCTGACGATTTCCGGAACGGCCCTTGTCACGACCCCTTACGATTTCTTCCAAAAATATCAGGACCTGTGTTCCACACACGATTACCTTTTGCTGGGGATCGATGCCGAAAGCATCCTCAAGGATAAAACCAAAGTGCCCGAACCCAACGACAACGACCCCAATACCAAACGAGAATTGGCCGACATTTACAAAGAAGGTCGGGCGAATGATCCGAATCCCTTTAGCTCCACGCCGGGGTTCCGCAAACCCAAGGAATTCATGGTGCAATATCTCAAACACGATCCCCAATTACCCTTCTACGATAAAATTGCCGCCCAGTTGAACGCTTACCACACCTTCGCCAGTGTGACCTCGATCCCCATCATCGGAGGGGGAATCCCTGCCAATTGCTTGCTCCCGATCGCGGACAAAATTCATGAACGGGCTTCGCTTTACAAATTGGCCGAACCCAAAATCGAGGCTTTTGAACGATCTTACTCCCAAGCCGAACTCTACCCGCCTTATCGACGGACCTATAACGATTCCGTTTTGCTGGATATGGCCATCCTGACGATTGGTACAAACTGGTTGCCCAACTATTCGTTGCCCTACTTGCATCATGAAGCCCTTCGTCAACTCGATGCCCGCGAACGAGCCAAGATCGGGATTCCCGTTGTGGCCGGTCTCGCAACCAGTTTCCCGCTCAATCCACTGAATGTGATCGCACCGGCACTGGTGAGCTACCCCAAGAGCCGAACCGAATACTTCATGCAGCAAGAAATCCCCACTTTGGCCAAAAATAACCGCGACCGTCTCCCCGAGGACGCTATTCAAGACTTGACCAAAACGCGGCAAGAGAAAATGGCCGATGCCAATACCCCCGAACCAAAAGGGGAGCAAGCAAAGACCGAAAGGAAGCTCACAGCAGATACCGCCAAAGCCAACGCAAAACAATCACCAGAAACGGTGGAGAAATCCCCGGACGACGAAATAAAGTCGACCACCAAACCAC
>CAZFDX010000401.1:0-10237 GCA_964518325.1 uncultured Alcaligenaceae bacterium
CCTCTCATTTGTGTATGATAGGGAAAGGATGAGTTATGGATAACTCACCCAATTCCCATTCGATACTGCAGGGAGGCGGTCGGCTATGGACCAACCAATTTCGGTTTCGCAAACCCTACTCAGTGGCATTCATCATCTTCAAGAACTGGGTTGTTTCGACCAAGCGCTTCAACTGGCACGCCGTTTAGTTCGCCTTGAAAATCTTCCCGCACAGCATCGGGGCGAGGCTTGGCTACAGATTGCTTACATGCTGCAATACGATGAACCGTTGGGGGAAACCATTCATGCTGCCTTACAAGCGACACGATTGATTCCCTATGATGCTCGGGCTTGGAAATGTGCCCTTGAAAATTTGCTGCGGGACCCTCTCTCCTCGATGAAGTATCTGCGCCGTTGTGCCAAGAAACTTCGCGACCTTCTGCCCGATGAACCGGAAACGTATTTCCTCTATGCTCAGGTTTGTCTTCGTGCTGGCAAAGAACGCCAAGCCCTGCGGTTACTATTGAAGGTAGGTGAGATGCCTAACCTGTGCCCGAACCTGCTCGTTCGGGTGGCGATTAAATTGGCCGAGTTAGGAAAGCCCCGCCGAGCGCTTCGGTTGATTCGCACCTCTCGATTCCGTTACCCCGAGAATCTTGAACTGGAAGCCGCTTACTTCACTTGTCGGCAACTCATGGAAGAATCCCGAGAAAGTACGATCCCTTTTCCCGAATCCGAAGTGGCCATGCCATCCGAAACGGTTCGGAGTCTAGAAGAGGGGACGATTCTTCGGCTCGATCGTTCCTTCCAAACTCAGAACCATTTGCGACGCTTTGGCACCCGCCGGTTTTGAGAGACGAGATGGGGCGATCCCAACAATCTCATTCATTCGTTTATGTTGGAAAGCCGAGACGGGACGATCTCAACAATCATTCATTCGTTTTGTCGCAAGCGGCGCGATTCCTTCTAGAGTAGGCCCATCGTTTCGGGGAAGCCAAACAGGCGGTTGAAATTCTGAACGGCCACACCGCTGGCACCTCGAATGAGAGTATCTTCCACCACAAGGACGATAATTTTCCCTTTGACGACGCGAATTGTCAGATCGAGAAAATTCGTATGGGCTACATCTTTTGTGCTCGGAAGATTCTTACGAACTCGCACAAAAGGAGCGTTGGCATAATACTGGGAATAAAGTTCAAGTAAGGCCGATTCGTTCCAGTCTGCCTTAAGTGGGGTGGCATAAATGGTGGAAAAAATGCCTCGGTCCATCGGTGCAAGGTGGGGTGAAAAAATCACTTCAACGGGTTGGCCTGCAATATCGGTCAGAACCTGTTCGATTTCGGGTGTGTGGCGATGCTTCCCGATGTTATAAGCCGAGATACTTTCGTTGCATTCGGGAAATAACGTGTTGAGCTTAGGGGTTCGTCCCGCGCCGCTAACACCGGAAAGACTATTGACGATGATTTCCTTGGGGTGGATGTATCCCCGAGCCAATAACGGTGCTAACCCCAAAATGGCCGTTTGAGGATAACAACCGGGGTTGGCGATGAGTCGGGCCTTTGCGATTTTCTCTCCATAAATTTCGGGCAAGCCATACACCGCATGTTGCAGGTTGGCCGTATCGGCATGGGCATGTTCGTACCACTGTTGATATTGCTGAGGGTCGCGCAAACGATAGTCCGCACTGAGATCGATCACGCGGATACCTCGTTCAATAAGGGGTTGCACACAAGCGATCGAAACACCATGTGGCAAACAGCCAAACGCACACTGAATCCCCAACTCCACAAAACGATCCGCCGAGAATGGTTCGCAATTCAAACGGAGACGACCCAATAACGAGGGGTGCATTTCTTCAATGGCCGGTGTGCCTTCTTTGGTACTGGTGATTAGGCGGATTTCAACCTGAGGATGCCGTAAAAAAATCTTAATTAGCTCCACTGCAGTGTAACCAGAACCCCCAAGAATCGCCACAGGAATCATACTTCTCCCCTTAAAGTCAGAAAAAACGCCTGCAGTTTAGAGGTACATCTTTTTGCGAAGAAATCGACTCCCCCCTAGCCAGAAAAAATTCAAACCGTATCGTTCCAACATCTTAAACATTTTTCCTCTCCCAAAAAAATTGGAGGATCAACGATGTCGTTCTTCGTAGGTGAAGGTCTGGTAGGAGAAGGCAACGAGGTTGCTCACATCGATCTGTTGATTGGCTCGAAAGATGGTCCGGTCGGTCATGCATTCGCTAATGCCTTGGCCACGCAAACGGCAGGGCACACGAGCTTACTGGCTGTGGTCACCCCGAACTTGGTTGCGAAACCCGCTACGGTTATGATCACCAAAGTGACCATCAAAGGGATGCGCCAAGCGGTTCAAATGTTTGGCCCCGCTCAAGCGGCTGTGGCTCGGGCTGTGGTCGATAGCGTGGCCGAAGGGGTCATTCCCAAAGATAAGGCCGATGAATATGTGATCGTTTGCGGCGTCTTCATTCACCCAGCCGCTGCCGATGACAACAAGATTTACCAATACAACTACGAAGCCACGAAGTTGGCTATCAAGTGTGCCATGCGCGGTGAACCCAAGATCGATGCGATCCTTGCCGGACGCGATCAAAAACACCCCTTCTCGCCACAGTAATTTCTCTGCCATCTCGGTCAGATTCTTCTCTGCGAAAGGTCAGGAATTCAAGAGGGAACCAGAAAAAAAGGCCCTCTCGCTCCTGACCTTTTCTCTTTTCCTTTCTGGCTTGGTTCTGCTAGAATAAAGTAACCTTCCTTGCCCACCTCAGATACTTTCTAGGTTTTGTTATGCCAACCTTTTGTCGTCGTTTCCAACCGATTTTGAATCGCCGCCAGTTACTCCAAACAACGGCCAACGGTTTTGCTTCTTTGGCTTTAATGCATCTGTTGCAGGCGAATAGTTCCGCAGCGGATACCCCGATTGATCCCAAAAACCCCTTGGCGGTGCGCAAGCCCCATTTTCCCGCCAAAGCCAAGCGAATCATCTTCCTGTTCATGCACGGGGGGCCTTCTCAAGTCGATACCTTTGACCCGAAACCCGAATTAACCAAACACAACGTCAAACCGTGTCCCGGCCAGAACCCCCGAGTGCAATTTGCCAGTACGGGGAATCTGCTGGCCTCGCCTTGGGAATTCCGACCGGGTGGCGATTCGGGGATTCCCGTCAGCGATTTGTTTCCGAATGTGCGGAAACGGGTCGATGATTTGTGTGTAATTCGCTCGATTCATGCCGATAACAGCGCTCACGGTGGCGCCCTATTGCAGCTTCATACCGGTTCCGATACCTTTGTTCGACCAAGTATTGGCTCGTGGCTTTCCTACGGGTTGGGGACAGAGAATCAAAATCTTCCGGCATTCATTACCATCTGCCCGACGTTAGGGCATGGGAGTGTTCAAAATTGGTCGAGTGCGTTTCTACCGGCTGCCTTCCAAGGCACGCCGATCGGTCATTCGGGCATCAGTGCGAAAGATGCAAAGATCGCCGACACCATCGCGACGACCGAACGCCCTTTTCAAAGAAGGCAACACGATTTACTGCAAGAACTCAATCGGCAACACCTGAAAACACTAGATTCAGTTGCCGCCTTGGCGGGGCGCATTAACGCCTTTGAGTTGGCCTTCATAATGCAGAGCGAAGCCCCCGACCTGCTTGATCTTTCCAAGGAGGATGCCAAAACCTTGGCCCTGTACGGCATTGATAATCCCACTACCGAGAATTTTGGCCGGATGTGTTTGCTCGCCCGCCGATTCTCCGAGAAAGGGGTTCGCTTTGTCCAAATCTCGCATAGCTACAAATGGGATCAGCACGGCAGCCTCAAAGCCGACCACGCGAAAAACGCTAAAGAGGTGGATCTTCCCATTGCTGGTTTATTGATTGACCTTAAACGACGAGGACTTTTAGACGAAACCCTCGTCTGGTGGGGGGGGGAATTCGGGCGAACGCCCACAGCTCAAGGGAACGATGGACGCGATCACAACCCCCATGCTTTCTCGATGTGGCTTGCAGGTGGGGGCGTCAAAGGGGGCACTATCGTTGGGGCAACCGATGACTTTGGATATTATGCTCAAGAGAATAAAGTTCACATGCACGATCTGCATGCCACGATTTTGCATCTGATGGGACTCGATCACGAAAAGCTCACCTATCGGCATGCCGGACGTGATTTCCGCCTCACCGATGTGAAGGGGCGCGTCGTTAAAGAAGTTTTAGCTTAATCTCCCCTTGCGCCTACACTTTTACCCTGTTGCTCTCTCAGCTTCCTTGTTGGCGATCCTCTACGAATTTCCTAAATTGGTTCGATACACAATCTTTCTTTATGGATGCGGTGAACTATGTCTTTCTTTCCCGATGTTTCTGCCATTAAGTACGAAGGGCCTGATTCCAAAAATCCTCTCGCCTTTCGCCATTATAACCCCGAGGAAATGGTCGAAGGCAAATCGATGAAAGATCATTTACGATTTGCTGTCTGTTACTGGCATACCTTCCGTGGGACGGGTTCGGATCCTTTTGGTCCGGGCTGCGCTCTGCGACCTTGGGAAGATGGCACCGATTCTGTGGAGATGGCACTCAAACGGGTCGATGTCGCCTTTGAATTTATGGAAAAACTGGGCGTGCCGTATTATTGTTTCCACGATCGAGATATTGCCCCCGAAGGGGCCAATCTTCGTGAGACGAATCAAATTCTCGACAAGGTTGTAGCGAAACTCAAGGAAGCCCAAAAACGTACCGGAATCAAACTCCTATGGGGCACGGCCAATTTGTTCAGCAATCCCCGCTTTGTGCATGGTGCTAGTACCAGTTGCAATGCCGACGTTTTTGCTTATGCCGCTGCTCAGGTCAAAAAGGCCCTCGAAATTACCCAAGAATTGGGGGGAGAAAACTACGTCTTCTGGGGTGGACGTGAAGGCTATATGACTTTGCTCAACACCCATTTGAAACGAGAACTCGATCATTTGGGTCGCTTCCTCCAATTGGCCGTCGATTATAAGAAGAAAATCGGCTTCAAAGGGACCTTCCTCATCGAGCCTAAACCCCACGAGCCGACCAGTCATCAATACGACTTCGATTGTGGTAACTGCATTGCCTTCCTGCGAACCTACGGGCTGGAAAAAGAATTTAAGCTCAACATCGAAACCAACCACGCCACGCTCGCCAAACACACTATGGCCCACGAATTAGCTTATGCCAGTGCTTATGGCATGCTCGGCAGTATCGATGCCAACCGAGGTGACTTACTCTTGGGTTGGGATACCGATCAATTCCCCACCGACCTTTATTTGACTTCTCAAATCATGCTGATTGTACTCAACCAAGGGGGCCTCGGAACAGGGGGCTTAAACTTCGATGCCAAAGTTCGTCGGGATAGCTTCGAGCCGATCGATCTTTTCCATGCCCATATCGGTGGAATGGATGCGTTTGCCCAAGGGTTAAAGATTGCCGCCGCGATTCGCAAGGATGGCCTTTTCGATGAGTTCATCAAGAATCGCTATAGCTCGTGGGATCGGGGCATTGGCAGCGAAATCGAGTCGGGCAAGGCCGATTTCGAGTCCCTTGAAAAATACATGTTGGAAAAAGGGGACGTCGAGAAGAACGTCTCGGGTCGGCAAGAATATCTGGAAAACGTGTTCAATCGCTACTTCCGATAAAGGGAAATCAATTTTTGTTGCCTTCGATCGGGAATTCAGAATGGCGGGCCGCCTGCCTGAAACAAACGCAACTACTGCCGACAGCCTTTTAGCCGCAAGAGCGTTCCGGTAGGCTGCGTCTTCCGTTCCAGCAAGTAGCGTGCTGTGTTCCAGCGCAGGTTGTGCCCCTATTGCGAATTAAGGATTCCGAGCCTGAAAAGCTCCGGTCCATTCCAAAGGCAAATCTGCCAATAAAGCTCGCGCTTGCTCTTTTTTCCCCGCAAACCAGAGTTGATAGGCATACACCAAGGTCACATCTCGATCATTCTTAAATTCCTGATGCACTTGGGCAAGCGCTTGGAGATGCAACTCATACTCTTTTTCGTTCTTATACTGGGATCGGGGTGAGGAACCGGAAGCCAGCCAATTGGGGCGAAGCTGAAGACCCTGACGGATTGCCTCAGCCGATTCGCGATATTTGCCCAAGGCCATGTAAGCCTGTGCCAAGTGAAATAAGGGAGCCGCCTGCTTGGGGTTCTGCTCGATCGCTTTCCGAAAGCGTTCCACCGCTCGGCCGTATTGACCTTTCTGAAATGCCTCTATCCCCATTTCCAATAGCCGATCTTGCTCCGTTTGGCTGGGGTCCTTTTCAGGGATCATGGCCACGACGGGGACGACAGGTAATTCGACAACAGGGATATTCGCTGCCGGTTCCAACTTCGGAAAGGCCGGTTTCGAGACAATTACTTCGGGTTCTCGCGGCTTGGTATTCGGACGAATCACAATGAAGCGTTGTTCGTCGAATTCGGGGGCAGGCTCTATCGGCCGACGGGCCAAGGGGGCCGGTTCAAAGGGCCTTTCTCCGTTAAGTTCTCGTAGGGGTTGTTCCCGTTGAGCCAAAGGAGCTAACCCCGCAGGAACCAATACCCCAGGCGGTGCCCAAACGGGCAACCCCAATGGGTCCCAAGCCCATGGACCGAACCACGCAGGAGCATTCCATACAGGCCCTGCCCAAAATGGACCCACCAACGGGGCCGGCCCCCACCAAGCACGATGAATCCAGCCTGCTCCCCAAGGATGATTCCAAACGATATTTTTTTGCACGATCGCCGGCCCCACCACAACAGGATTCACAAAGCCAATCGGCGCCAATCCCGAATGAGCGTAGACCGATAAGCCCCCGACGCGGACGGAAAAGCCAAAGCCTGCCGGTGCCGCGAAGGCCGGTCCGCAAAAGGTGTTTCGCACAAAAATTTGAGCCTGAGCTTTCTCGACCATGAGAAACATCAAGCTGGAAACAAGCAACAGGGTTCGCATAAAAAATCCTCTTCTGCGATTATGATCGATCGGCTCAACAATTGCAAGAGCCAGTCCCTGAAACCTCCGCTGTTCTGTTACAAACTGTCAAACAAGCCCCTAATCACGAAGAGATGTTGTTTATTGTTTTCGATTACGCCGATTATCTGCGCTAGCCTGTCCAAGGTTTTTTACGTTGCGATCTGACAAACCTGAGAATAAACGATTCATATCGTATCGTGGTTTCTGAGACAATCCGCATGTTCACCAAATGATGAGACGTTCTCTAAAACAATCGGGGCTTATCGAAATAGGTCGGTGGGGTGGGGGTTTTTCTGGTTGTCAACGGCAGCGTTCCTGATAGTTTGACATACGTCCCACTTTAGCCCCTTTTCGGAGCCTTTATATGTCTCTTCCGAATCCCTTACCCGATCCGAATCCCTCGGTTGATCCGAATCGCACTCTCGATCAACCGACTCCCCCCAGCCAACCCGAGACGATCGATATCTCTCGACCGGAACACCAGACTAAAAAGTAACCTTTGTTCCTATGTTTTGAGATTGCTCTGACGTTTGCCAGAATATTTTTTCTCTTGTTTTGCAGAGGTTTCCTTACTTTCAACAGGGATAACAACGAACCTTCTCATTTCTTAGGGAAAATACCAATCGCTCTCGAAAAAGCACGACTCCCCACTTCATTCTCATGATCGTCAACATAACCTCCCTATCCATGAGAGCGAAGGTGCAGGGGGTAGGGAGGATACGGTACCAAGTATCAATACGGGATTGAGAAACGAAATGGGGTGAGGTTTGCAGGCTTATTGTTTAATCTAAATATAAAGGTTTGACAATCCGTCGAGGGGCATGAAGCCGGCAGGCTAATTCCTTGAAATCGAGAGCAAAACGCGCGGAAATCTCGATCGGAAAAGAAAGGGTCCCATCACTTTCACGAGGAACTTCGCTACCAATTTTTTCCAGCCACGAGGCCGCGAGATTCGACATCATCTCTCGGGTCACCGCAGGCGAATCCGGTCCCGAGGCATTTTTTACCGGCGCAAATTCTTCTTCCCGAATTGCCTCCATCACTAAAAATCGTTCCGCTAACGGAAGGGCATCGAAGATGAACATCTCGAATTTGAAGGCATTCTCCACCGACGGTTGCACAAAAACCCCTTCCGGAGAATAATAGGGAACACGCTTGCGAGCCACATGATAAGGCAGAGCGTTGGTCTGTTGGGTAATCCGTTCCAAAAATTCAAGATCGAAAAGGTGAATCGCGGGGCTACCCGTGCGATAAGTTAACCGACCGTGCGTATCACTGGCATGGGCTAATTCTTCCGGCAAATCGGAATACTCGATGATTCCGCAACGTCCCTTGAGTTTGGCGAGCACCCCCATCTTTTCCTTGGCGTGGGCCTTGGCGATCGATTTGCTTGAGGCTTCGCTTTGAACGGCCAAGTGCCGCCCAAGAAAGATCGGGTCTCCAATTTTCACCAAAGGATTATCGACTTGGAAATAGAACAGGGTTTTTACGCCCCGTTGTTTCATTTCTTGCAACAGACCATTCTCGGCCAATGCCATCAGAGTTCCACCGTGACCATTTGGATTGGTGAAGATCACCCCCGGTTTTTCCAAGAGTAATTGACCGGTTTCAATGTCCACTGCGGGCATGGTCCCCTGCTGGAAGAAATAGATATTTTCTTTTCCAAGCCCGAAATAGTTTTGTTCTTGAAAATAGGCCTCTGTCTCATTCTGCGTTGCGGGGGAGGTCATGACCAAAAAGGGGATGGGTTGCCCGTATCGCCGGCTGAGAGCATAAATTTTATCGGCGTGAATTTGGAATAACGTCTTTTGGGAAATCGGTCCAATGGGGAACATTCCTTTGGGTTTGTCGAACCCCAAACGGGTTCCTTGCCCGCCTGCCACGAGCAGAACGGCTAATTCTCCTTGTGCCAATGCACGGTGACCCAATTCGACATCAGCAGAAGATACCTCCATTGCTGATTCTGGCTCAATTGGTGAAATCTCAGCCCAATCGGGTAATTCCCCTACGGTATCTATACCAAGATAAAGCCGCTCCATTTGCCCGAAATCGATCCCCGCAAGTTGGGATACCAATTGAATGCGTGCCGATTCCGAAAGAGTGTCCCAACCCGTGAGGAGATGCTCTTGGCGATGGTTATGTAAACGCCGTGCCAAGTCGGTGGGTACATGCTGCATAGAAATTTCTCACAAAGATTTATCTACAGGATAACTCACAGAATGGTATCAATCAACCCAACGGAGGCGAAGCCCCTAGCGAACCACAACGGCGAACAGGAAATCCAAGGCAAAAAAGGTCAAATAAATTTTTGAGCGATTTTGAGGAGCTGGTGGTGGATGTCACAGTGATAAACCCCGAGGGTGCTCCTATCCCCCTGACGATCTGGCTTTTTTGCCGTAGCAGCCACATTGAAATTCCTGAAGAGCAAAAGGTTCAGATAAAACAACAGGGGTGTTCATGACGAACACCCCTGAGCGGCTTGCAAATTCAAACCGAAGGACAATTATTTGTGGACTTTGTGGCAGCCACCGCAAGAGCCGGACAAGGCAGCAACGGCCTTCGCAGCGTCTTCGGGTTTGTTGTCGGCAGCGGCTTTGTCAGCGGCTTTGACGTTATCGATGTAGGCCTTGGTCAATTTCGCCCAGCTCTCTTTGTCCCCTTTGCTGGGGGTGGCTTTAGCCAGAGCTTCGGCATCTTTGAGCCAATCTTTGGTGATCTTGGCGAGATCGGCCAGATTTCCTTTTTTGCCAGTGGCGGCTTTGGCCTTACCTAAGAAGCTGTCGGCTCCTTGGTGGCTGGATTTCATGATCTCTTTGATTGACTTGTCTTCCGCGTGAGCCAATCCCACAACGAGGGCTACCAACGACAGGCAACCCAACAGAGCAACTCGTTTCATTAGAACTCCCAAATATCAAGACCATACTTTGGTCTACCGAGACACCTTGAGAGAAGTTCCCAAGTCATGTCGTAGGGTCAAAATTATTCGAGTGTTTCCAGAAGAAACACTTCGAGGTTTCCAATCACTACCGAAAATCAGACGTTTGCCGAATTCGGAACATTCAAACAGACCGTAAAAATATCGGCTGGCTCTTGAAAGGGATCGAACCTTCCATTAGCTGAGGAGGAATGTCGAGAGTGCCGATTGTGTACCGACATGGGAGGTTCCTCAACTTCGTCATATCGAACCGGCAACCCCAACACTTCTCCTGTTAAAACGCCAACGACTCGCCAGAGAGAGACAAGAGCCGTGCTGTGGCTAATGTTCTGACGCTGTCTCTTAT
>CAZFDX010000402.1:0-4073 GCA_964518325.1 uncultured Alcaligenaceae bacterium
ATGGTCAAGAGGATAGGTCAGAACATCTGACCGAAACCATTATCCTACTTGACGTTATATCACTATTCGCTACTAAAGCCCGCGCAAACTATCCCACTAATGGACCTTGCGCTGTCTTGTTTCTGGCGAATTCCTATTGAAGTCATTTGCTACCGATCCAGCGGGCTTTTGACGCCTTGACCTCCTCGGTTCAAGACGTGTGTATAAATCATTGTTGTACTCACATCCTCATGGCCCAACAACTCCTGAACGGTACGAATATCATACCCTGCTTCTAGAAGATGCGTGGCAAAACTATGTCGAAAACTATGACTCGTCGCTCGCTTGTTCAGGCCGGCCCGACGCACCGCCTGAGTGACCGCCCGACATACGGAGCCTTCGTGGGCATGATGTCGCCGACGAGCACCAGTGCGCGGATCGACCGAGAAGACGGCAGAGGGGAAGACCCACTGCCAAGACCATTCTGCGGCAGCGTTGGGATATTTCCGTTCCAAGGCGTCCGGCAGCCAAACACGGCCCAAGCCAGCTGCTAGGTCCCGCTTGTGCAGCTGCTCGACTTGTTTAAGATATGCTGCCAAGTCTGGCTTCACCGAGAGCGGCAACATGGTCCGGCGGTCCTTGTTCCCCTTGCCTTGGCGGACGGTGATCTCGTTGCGGATAAAGTCCACATCCTTAACCCGTAACCGAAGACATTCCGACAGCCGCAATCCGGAACCATACAGCAGAAGGCCAATTAGGCGGTAAGTGCCCGTTAACTCGGCAAGAACCCGTTGGACGTCCTCTCGGCTGAGCACCACCGGCAACCGCTTTGGCCGGACGGCCCGAACCACACCGGCGATTTGTCCCGGATCGACTTGCAGAACTTTTTGATAGAGAAACAGCAAGGCACTGAATGCCTGATTCTGCGTCGAGGGAGCGACATGCCCTTCTACTGCTAAGTTGGTTAAAAAAGTATTGATTTCCGCGGCCCCCATCTGAAGAGGGTGGCGTTTATTGTGGAAGAGGATGAAGCGGCGAATCCAGTGGATGTAAGCATCTTCAGTGCGCAGACTGTAATGCCGCACTCGACAGGCGTGGCGAACTCGGTCGAGCAGTTTAGTCTTGCCTTGTTCGGGGGCAAGTGTGGGACGAGTTTTGAGGTGCGACTTAGAGGTCATGGGGCGTACCTATAAAACAATTAGTGTAATGTTAAACAAAAGCAGGATCATTTGTCAACAAAAATCCCAATTTTTTTCAAAAAGGGTATTTTTGTATTTTTGTATTCTTGGGAGAATGGGAGAGGGAAATTTTTTGGTAATGATTCCCTTCCGCACCAAGAAACGAGGTAGGATGTGTGAAAGGAACAATTGCTGCAGAACCGGCGATTGATTCCTCTGTGCCTTCCTGCAACGAGTCACACTCGGTATCGATCAGGCACAATTCCCCTAACGAGGCAAAAGCCCTACGATCTTTACAAGAGCACTCGAACCCTTTTCACGCATAGGGTCCCCTATCAAAACAGCTCAAAAAAATGCTTCCGCATCATGGCAGATGAATTCAGCTATCGCTCTCAGTCTGAGCAACAAGAATCACTTTGCCCTTTAGCCTCCGCTGATGGCAGGTAGGAGAAGCACTTCGTCTTTGTCTTTGAGTATGGGGTGACTCGTGGGCAGTACTTGTTCGTTGTTGAGAACGACCATAATCGAAGGGGCGATTTGGTCGTTCTCTAAAAAGAGCTTTTGAATGCGGTTCGATTGTGTTTTCAGATATTGAGGCAACCAATCGAATAATTTGGTACCTTCTTCGACTGTATGTTCGGTGCATCCCGAGTCATTGAGCAGGCCGATGAGTTCGAGTTTGAAATGAATCATGCGGTCCACTCGCTCATTAGGATACCTTTGTTGAGTCGAAAACGAATTTGAGCTAACCGGTCGGCCTCTTCATTATGGTGGGTCACATGCAGCACGGTTAGCCCCCAATGAGCATGAGTCACGCGGAGAAGTTCGATCATCTCCGAGCGAGTTTTCTGATCGAGCGAACTTAAAGGCTCATCTAACAATAACAACTTCGGTCGATGGGCTAAAGCCCTTCCCAAGGCAACCCGTTGCTTTTCCCCGCCACTGAGATTGGAAGGCATGCGTGAGAGTAAATGCGTGATCCCTAATTCTTGGGCAATTTCGTTTTGCCTTTGAATTTGCTCGCGTCGAGAAACCCCGCGAATCATCAAGGCGAAGCTCAAATTCTCGGCCACGGTCATGGTGGTGAATAACGCTCCATCCTGCGGGACATACCCAAATTGTCTTTGGGCCGGCGGGAGTCGATTGACCAGCACGCCATCCACAATCAATTTTCCGGAAGCGATCTGCCGTAGGCCGACGATCGATTCGAGCAGCGAAGTTTTTCCACAACCCGTTTCGCCCATCAACACGGCATATTTGCCTGTGGGAATCGTTAAAGAAAGGGGGCCGAGAGAAAATGCCCCCTGTTGAATGAGCAAATCTTCGCAGAGGATCATACCGGCTTATCCCTCAAACCAAATAGTCGCATCAACCCGAGAATAATAAAGGCAAGCCCCACGAGTACCATCGAAACGGTCAACGCATTATTCAAACGACCTACAGAGAGTTCTAGAAAGACGGTTGAAGAAAGGACCTCGGTTTTCATCCGAGTGGTACCGGCAAAAACCAGAATGGGGCCAAATTCTCCAAGGGAACGAGAAAAGGCCACCCCTGCTGCCGAAACGATTCCGCGTCGCGATTCGGGAACGACAACCAGCCAAAATGCTTGCGCACGGGTGCAACCTAATGTCAAAGCGACATTTTCAGTGCGAGGCGAGAGTTGATCGAACGTCACCTTCATAGTGCGGATGGAAAACGATCCGGCCACGGCAAATTGAGCCAAAATCACCGCAGGGATTCCGTAGGTCACACGGGTTCCAAACGCATCATTCAAATAGGATTTTAATTGAGGGCCGACCCAGCCGATCATCACCGCCTCAATCACAAGAAATAAAGTGGCGACCAACAACAAGGCCCGTTTCCCACTGAGCAAAGGCCAAAAAAGTATCGAACCAATCACCGGAATCGCGAGATAAACCAGCATCCAGCCTGTGTGACGTTCTAAAGTCTGTTCGATCGCTCGACCAACTTGGGTTTGGAACAAAATCAACAAGCTCAACCCCAAGACCAAAGGGGGAAGCACCAAAGGAATATCCACGATAATATCAAGAAGAGCTTTCCCCGGAAAATTTTGACGGCTGAGAACATACCCGAACGGCACGGCTACCCACAACGATAAAATGGTCGCAGTTAAGCAAGAAAGTAAAGTGAGTTTGGTGGCGTAGCGGATTTCGGGTTTTTGGTACAGTTCGAGGAAATTCCGCCATTCGATAAAAAGCAAATCGGCCGCTAACATCCCGATGATGAGCAAGGCAAAGGCCACCCCAACGAGTGTTAGGCATCCAATAAAAATACGGTCCGACCAGCCACGGACAGGTTTCATGGTTTCTCTTCCCAGCCGAATCCATTCTCTAGGAAAATCCGTTTCGAGGTTTCCGAACGAATTTTTTCAAGGAGCTTTTGTGAAAGGGCCGCATTGCGGGCACCTTTCCCCACGGCTGCCGGTTGAATGGGCGCCGCACAGGGAATGCCCGTCACGGGGATCGCATCGAGTTTGTCGGTGTTGGGAAGCCAATTGGTGCGATAAGCCACCACCGCATCGAGGGAACCCGCGAGCATTTTATTCACCAACAAATCGCCGGTCGGGGATTCTACCACCACATTCCGCCGAACGGCCGCATACGTTCCCGATTTGATAAAGGTTTCTTTGCTGATTGCCCCCAACGCGCATTGTTGTTCATGGCCGACCCCGACGCGAAGCCCCTCTTTGCCGAGGTCTTTGAGAGATTTAATATCGTGTGGGTTTCCTTTTTGCACCACAATCACCAGTTGATTATTCGAGACATTGACCGATTTCTCGAAGAAATCCTGAACTTCCCCCATGAAGCGAGTATCGCAAGAAACATACAAATCGGGGCGGGCACCGGTTCGCATTTGGCTCACAAGGATACCGCACCCATTGTAGATTCGGCGAAC
>CAZFDX010000403.1:0-14599 GCA_964518325.1 uncultured Alcaligenaceae bacterium
GTCTCTCAAAAGAGCAAAGAGAGAATGTCGTTGTCGATCCACATTTTCAAAAGGGGGTCCGTGACGAGGCCTTTTTGCACGGCTAAAGTCAACGCTTGCGGATTTTCGGGAATGGGCACTGCCGAGTATTCCAAAAGTTCCCATTCGTAAAATCGGTGACCTCCCGAAGCCGTGGGCACTGCCTTTGTGGGTCGAAAACCGATAGACCAGCCCCGAAGAAATCCTTTGGCATACAGTTCAAATAATTCGTCGGCCAAACGGGTTTCTGCAAACTGGGTTTCGGCGATTACCTCGGTATCGGTCAACCACAACGCCACACAAGTCCCAATCGGCGGGAGTTGCCTTTGATGGTTCCACAGCACCACAGGATTACTAAGATATTCGTCTAAGTTTTTTAATCCTTTGGGAACCACAATATCCCCCGCTCGATCGGGGTGAATCGTGCTGATAACGGCTCGAACTTTTCGCGCCTTGGGGAAAACGGCCAAGGTTTTGGCCGTCGGATCGGCCCGTGTCATATTCATAAAACGCTCCTTGGAATCCATGAGATTCGGGGTTGGTTGTGTTCTGGGAATCCATAAGATTCGGGGTTTGTCGTGTTCTGGGAATCCATGAGATTCGGGGTTTGTTGTGTTCTGGGAATCCATCAGATTCGGGGTTTGTCGAATTGAGGGTCGTTGTAAGGTTGCAACCCCCGAGATCGGCGGATTTCGTTGTAGGTTCGTAAACCTAATTTCGCATCGAGTTCATCATCTTTGCGACGTTGCTCCTGATTTCTGGGGGAACAATCGGCAAAGGCAATTTCCAATTGCGGGTTGTAGCGTCGGGCTAATCCGCGAGTCAGGGCTTGACCGATCAAATCCAACTTGGGTTGAATGGTCCCTTCGCAAAACATGACCCGAGCACCATGCCAAATATCGGCCCCTAGGCCCATGTTCTCGACGATCCCTGCAATGGGGGCAGGGACACGAAACAAGGCAAAAATTTCGTCGCGGCTCATCCGAGAAGAATTGAGAAAATCCATCTCGGCAGGGGTCAACGTCCAAGGGGTGGCCTTGAGACCTTGTTCTAAAACCAATGGGCGATGCCAATTTTCACGACCTCCAAACCGATGTTTGATCGATTCTTCCAAGCGACGGGCAACCACTTCGCTCAAGACCTGATCGGTCTGCAGCACCACTCCCGGACGAACCCCATTCGAGAAACTGGCATACCGACTTTTCTGCAACTCTGTATTAGCGTCAATCGTCAATGCATTGGCTTGCAATGGCGATAGCCCATAATGAACATCCAAAGGATTGGGATATTTCAAATGGATGATTTCTTGAGGACCGAAAAATTCACTCCCCGTTCCAGGGGCATTCACTTCGTACCCTTTCACAAACTGTTTCGGGTCCGGATGAATTCGCACCCAAGGGGTAGGAATGATCCACAACTCCCCCGGATACCCGTTGCTCTGCAGGGCAGCGTACCAATAACAATTCCCTGTTAATTCCAGATAGAGAATCGTCAGATACCACAATTCCCAAGGGGTCATCCAAGGGTTGGGATTATCCAATAAACGAATCAAAGGATGTTCATTTGTTACTTGTTTCTGGTCATGCTCGGCTGGCCCCGTATTGAAATAAACCAAAGGCCGATGTCGAGCTACCTCCTGTGCAATCGCATTCACTGCCGCATAAACCCACGATTGATAGTTCCGCAGTTGTTCGGTGGCATCGTTCCCCCACCAACCGGCAGACCGTCCCAGCAAAGAGAAGGGGACTCCCGAGCTATGCGGGGAGGAGGCGGCCTTTCCTAATTCCTTACCCCCCGAAGAGGGGGCGTTCATTCTCTCAGTCGTACCCTCAGTCGCGAAAGCCCGACGGAACCACAAGGGCATTTTGAAGGGAAACCTCATCGTCGGACTCCTCGGGGAGATTCCTCGGGGAAAGTTCTTTCCGGTTGAGGTTCCACCTCGGGTTTGCGATACCCCAAGGAAAGCAACACTTTGAGAACCTCGTGCCATGTCGGGAATTTTCGATGATTTGTCGTCATATATCGATCCATGGCCATAATGAATTCGGCTTCTGCAGGGGTGAAGTTAGCCCCCGGAAAATTCTCTTCATATCGGGCATCCGTTAGTTTTGGCATCATCTCTCCTGTTACAAAGAAACGTGACCGGGTGGGGTGTTCGGATCCTGAACGACGTTCACCCCACCCGGCGAGGGAAAGGGTTTCACTGATCCGACAGCGTTTCACTTGGTTTGGTGAATCGTTTCACACTTGAATGAGTATCTTGGAGTGATACTATTCATATGTACACTATACTTATTCCCATAGTTCGTTCGCCTGTCAAGTCTTCGTAATCGGAAATCTCGCCGAAATCCGAAAAGGTTCCGCTCTCAATCTGAACTCCAACGAAGCGGCAGATAAGAAATCCCCTGTCGAGTTCGCTCGGAATGGGTTAGAATCTTGGCATGCGAATTTTAGTTCTGTCGGACATTCATGGGAATTGGCCTGCCTTGCGAGCTTTAGAGGCTCAAGGTGAGCAATTCGATCTGTGTTTCTTCCTAGGGGATGCCGTTGATTATGGTTTGGAACCCACACCGGTTATTGATTGGCTTCAGAAGAAAATGACCTGTGGTGTGCGTGGCAATCACGATCATGGGGCTGCGCAAAAGGTGCAGGTGTACGGGACTACAGGCTATCGCTATCTCACGGCCATCACGCGCCCTCTCACCATCGATCGGATACACGAAGAACATCGTCTCTTTCTGAGGAATTTACCCACAACCTATTCGATCACGCTGAATAACATTCGTTTCTTGTTGGTGCATGCAACACCTCGGGATCCGCTGGATGAATTCGGCCCTGTGGATGTGGAATTTTGGCGAAAACGTCTGGAGGGGGTCGATTCGGATTTTGTTCTGGTGGGGCATACTCATATTCCGTATGCCTTGCAGGTGAGCAAGACGATTGTCTTAAACCCCGGCAGTGTGGGACTTCCCCGAGATGGCGACCCGCGTGGGAGCTATGCGATTATTACCGAGAAGGGCTTTGAGTTGAAGCGGTTTGAATACCCCGTTGAGGAAACGATTCATGTAGTTATGCAATCCCCTCTTCCTGAGGCTGGGAAAAACCTTTTGGCCCAAGCGATTCAACTAGGTCGCATGCCTCATCGCGAAAAGAAAAACTAACCACCCATTCGATGATTTTTTCAAGAGAAGGCCTCATCATGAAATGAAAAATGAATCGATCATTCAATTATTTATTTGAGAGAAGGCCTCATCATGAAATGAAAAATGAATCGATCATTCGATGATTTTATTGATGGGATATTCTACAATTCCGCGTGCCCCCGCCTGATAAAGTTGTGGCATGATATGCCGAACAATATCTTCATCGATAATCGTTTCCAAGGCAATCCATTCTGGATCGATCAATTGAGAAACTGTAGGGCTATTCAAAGAGGTTTTGGGATGCGACCGGAAGACAGTTAAGACCCGTTCTTGATCGACTTTTTTCACGTTGAGTTTAAGGCCGACTTTCCCCTCGGCAGCCATTGCTCCGCGAAGCATCAGGATCAAATCATCGATTTTTTGTTTCTTCCAAGGGTCTTCGTAGGCACTCCGATTACAAATCACACGGGGCGTGCTAAACAATAATGGTTCCCCAACAATCCGTAGGTTATTCGCACGCAGCGAGCTTCCGGTTTCGGTCACCTCCACAATCGCATCGGCAAGGTGAGGGGGTTTTACTTCGGTGGCCCCCCAAGAAAACTCTACTTTCACATCGATATTTCGGCTGGCAAACCATCGTTTTGTAAACTGAACTAACTCGGTGGCAATCCTTTTCCCTTGGAGATCACTCGGTTCTTTTACGGGTGAATCGTTGGGAACGGCTAAGACCCAGCGGACCGGACTTTTGGAAACCTTGCTGTAAACTAACTCCGCTAGTTCGATCACATCGGCATCGTTCTCTTGAATCCAATCAAAGCCGGTGAGACCGCAATCCAACGAGCCATTCTCAACATAGCGGGGCATTTCTTGGGCACGAATGAGAGTGCATTGGATTTCTCGATCATCAATGTTCGGGTAATAGCTTCGACTGGTGAAGGTAACCTCAAAACCGGCCTTGCGGAAAAGCTCTCCCGTAGCTTCTTGGAGACTTCCTGCAGGCAAACCTAACTTCAAAACGGGTGACATACCATCTATTCTCGATTCAGGAATACAAACTATCGATATATTGTGTTACTTCGTGATGGGTAGATGTGCAACAGACTGAATCAATCGATTGATGCCAAAATGCCAAAAGATTACACTCTGGATATTAATTCCATGAAACAGTGAGATGATTATAAGAAAAAGCGAAGAAGGAATAATGATCTTATTTTGTAGCACTCAAGACCAATCCGACTGGGACCGATGACGAGCCTTTGTCTTGTCGGCCTTCGGTTTTCGGTTTGAGATTTTCATCGGCCTTGTTGATTAATTCACGAAGGGAGTTGCGGAAACCATCGTACTCACCACGAACAAAATCCCGTTCGGTGGTGCGCAGTTTGATAATTTCGTCTTTCTCCGAAAGCGACTTCTGCATGTTGGTGATCTCTCGGTTCAGCTTGGTTGCATCCTCTTCGATGAGGGTGAGCTTCTTGCGAATCTGATCTCGCTGGGAAAGGGCCGATCGATACTCATCTTCCAGTTTCGCGATCTTAGCTTCGAGGCTTTTGACCTTTTCAGCACTTGTGGGATCGGTTGTTGCCTTCGAGCAACCCCATAACCCAAAAAGTGTCACAGCAATAATTGCCAGATATTGATTTTTGTTTAACATACTATTTAGCTCCTTCTCACATTAATAAACGAATTTATTCCTTTCTGCAGTGAGTGTGATATTTTGTGTTGAATGTTATCAGAAAGAATCCTAACCCTATTATCGACGAAATGCGACTGAAAACCTTGTGTATCTTGCCAAAATTGCCATAATTTATCGTCATTTTCGGCAATCATTTTCATTCACAATTCCATGATTCTCACTCAGAATTCTATGATTTGATTCCATCTTATTCACATTCAAAATTCTAAGTGAATCAATAAAAACAAAAAGAGCCAACGATTGCGGTCGCTGGCTCTTTCTATTCTCAGTGATATTTTGAGAAAATTACTGTGATAATTTCATTCACCTGATTACTTGCAGAGGCAGGCTTTCAGTTTGCCGAAGAAGCAGCCGTGCAAGCCACCGAAGGTGCTACCGCAGCCGATGTTGCAACCGGTGTTGCAAGGATCGCCGCAAGCATTGTTGACCGCACAAGGATTGCCGCAGGCATTGCCGAGTCCACCGCAGCCAGCGCCCGCCCCATTACCACAGGGGTCATGGCAAGCCGGAGCCACAGGAACTTGAACTTGGGTCGGCACGAGCTTGCAGACGGTCACAGTTTCGGTGCAAGGTTCGCACACGGTCACACAGCGGGTAGCGGTGTAAGGCACGCACACTTTCTTGCAAACAGTGACGGTCTTGTTCTCGGTCACAGGAACGCAACGGGTTTTGCAAACCGGAACCATCGTCGTTTGGGTTTCGCATCGGTAGGTGCAAACTTGTTTGGTCACAGGGACACATTCGGTGGTGCAAACCGGACGGGTCACAGGAACAGAAACCTTTTGGAAGCCGGGTTTGATGAAGGGGATACCGACACCGCAATCACCGCAACCAATTTGTTTGCATTCTTTCGAGAAGGTCAGGGTGCATTTTTCTTTGCACTCGGTGACGTACTCGATTTTCTTACGGGTTTCCATCACAGTTCGAGTTTCAACAACAGGAACTTTCACGGTCGTTGTTCGGGGTTCCATCACTGTTTCGGTCACATGTTTGTAGGTGGTAACCGGAACCACTTGGGTTTCTTGAACGGTTTCGTACCGATAAGCCGTGTAGGTCTCGGTCTTTTGAACGGGTTTCATCACCGTTCGGGTTTCTTGAACTTGGGTCGGAACCAATCGGGTTACGGTGACATCGCACCCAGCACCCGCTCCGGGGGCAACCGTACCCCCCGGAGCAATCACAGTACCTCCACAGCCCCCCGGAGCCGTAGCGGTAATTGGGGCCGGAGCCGGACCTTTTTCTGCTGGCTTATCTTCTGCCAAGGCCACAAACGGGGCCACGGCCACGATGACAGCAGCGAACAAACATCGTCGCAGTACTAACATGGCAAATCTCCATTCTTCTGTGGTCTCCCGCGACATTCGCACCCAATCATCCAATTGATTAGGCTGACCTCGATGCCGTCGTTCGACTAACACTGTTAATATGACCTGTTTAGATAAAAAAAGGAAGTCAGCGAAACTGATTTAGTTAGGAAATCTGTGTGTTTTAGATACGTTTCTAACAGTTAAATTCACATCGCAGAATGTGTGGATTTTGACTTTCTTGGCTAATAATCTGCGGGGGTTCCGGTGTGGATATTCTAAATATGAGTGTTATAACTCGTAATTTTGACATGTTATAATTGATCTATCGATTAGTGAGATGAGTAAATTTTACCTTATCCGGTAAGGAGTATCAGTTAGCTAAAATTCCCAGCTAGGAAAAAAAATGGGTTTAGCGAGTCCCTGCGGGGAAACTATACGTCGCCCCGATTCCAAATCCGAAGAGGTTTAGCCCTTCACTTCGGGTTGCTAAATTGAAATTATTCAAATAGCGATAGCTGAATTCAAAATCTAACGTCCATGCTGGACTCAAAACCCAGCGGGACCCCACGCTCGCTTGGATTTGAAATTCGAGGGCCTGACCGAGTTTATTTTGCTCCCGATCTTTGTAAATATCATTGAAAAAAAAGCCCCCCCCCAATTGCAAATAGGGGAGCGTGGCCACACTGGGAAATAATGGATTGGAAGTCACAAAATTATATCTCATCGCGGGCAGAAACCCGAAGGTTGTTTTCCCCGATCCTTCATGGACGCGCCCCAGCGAAAATTCGCAAATGGCTTCCCAGTTCCCCCTCAACAGATGTTCCTCCAATGAGGGAGCCGTTAGCATATAACCCATTCGGAAGACCCCTTCGACGAGACCGGCTCGACCACTGGTATCGCTCAGGGTTTGTGATTTCCAGCCCCGAAGGAGGAACTGGTAGCTCCAAAAATCGGGTGAAAAAATCAGTTTGTCCCCAACGGGATCAAAGTTACAGGCTCCCGGTGCTTGCACTGCGGCAGGGGGTTCAATATCCCAAGGGGGCCTTTGTTCGGTAGAGTGAAAGTGAGCTAAACCTTTCGGCAAACTTGAGGGAGTCGGGGTTTTAGAACCTCCGGTTCCCATGTCGAAGGGGGCCATTGGAATCGGTGAAGGATACGGGGACGAAATCGGTTTGCGAGTGGGTTCTTCGAGAGAAGGTACCGAGGGCAACGTATCCGGAATGCGCTCGCTTCGTTTCGTTTGATTTCCCACAGGATAAGGATCATCTGCGAGTAGAATCGATCCCAATAACATGAGCGCAACACTATTGCACAATGCTTTCACAGCAAAATCCCCCTAGCGTTCCGTCCATAACGCCCTTCGCCAAATTGAGCAAGGGAGAATTTTTGAAACTTGAGTTTTTCGCTGATCCGGATTTTGAATCGATCACATCAGGAGTGTCTTTTTTTGTTGCATGGGAACGATTACCTCGACAACATACACATGATTTGCATTCGTTTTATTGCGAATGACTTTATCCCGTATTTGATTATTCCGAATCCAACCCAAATCGTTTGCGAAGTGCGTTGAGTTCCGCTTCCAATTGCTTGGCTCGTAGAAGGGCTTCTCGTTTTTGTTGGGCTTCTTGTTCCGCTCGTTCGGCTAACTCGCGATTTTTTTGTTCGATCTGTTCTCGTGTTGGCATTGGTATCCCGTTGGGCAACAACACTTGGACTGGCCCTTTCGACCAATCGAGCGAGATACCTAGTAATGGGCTTTTCCACATTTTTTCGGGAAGCTCTTGGCGAACGAGTTGCTTCCCTTCTCGGAGGTACACCTCGACCCGATCTTGATCGTAATTGATCCAATAAAATTCTTGCACCCCGTATTTGCCATACCATTTCCGTTTTTCCTCGATCTGGGCCTGAGAATTTCCCAAAGACCACATCTCGAATATCACCTGTGGCCCGACGTTCTCTTCCAGAACCTGAGCGTAACTGATTCGATCATTTCGAGTGGGTCGGCCAAACGCAATGAGTAGATCGGGCGATTTCCAAATGGTATTCTTTTTTGTGGGATACCACGACATGTTGGCATGAATCGCTACCTCGGATAATCGATCGCGAAACAATTCGAGAAGCCCTTCATAGAGGTAAACAATGAGATTGAAATGCTTGGCGGACTCGGAGATGGGTTCCTCAGGATGAGAGGGGTAATCGATCACGGCCGCTTGTTTTCCGTTCCCGTTTTTCATGATTTTGCTTCCCTTGCGCGACCCCTTTATTTTACCTGAAAACATCCACATCATCCGAAAAACAGGGCGATGTCCCGAATTCCATCAGGATGGTCTTGCAGTCTACCAACGAACCTTCTCTGCAAGAAACCTTCTCTGTTTTAGCTAAACTCCTCAAACGATACTCTGCGACCAACCCGCAAAATTCCTATTTATCTTGCCCATTTTGCAACTCCTCTCTTCGGAATATTGCTCCCGTATGCCGATGCTTTTGAAATCGAACTTGGAATTTTGTGCGAAGGTGACCCATGCGTTTCTCTTTGGCGATGTTTCTACTGATTGCGGTCGTATCCTCTACCTTCTCTCAGGATATGGTACCAATTTTACCCCCCGTACCTCGCACACCTGAAATTCCTGTTGTTCCTATGGCTTTACCGGAAGCTCCCAAAGCAGAATCGAAGACCGATTTTCCTATACCACCGAAAGAAGAACCGAAGAAGGATATTCCTGCACTTCCTAAATCGCCCAAGGAAAATTTATCGCTTCCTGAGGTTCCTAAGGAACTCAAGATGGGTCTTCCGGTTCTTCCCGATGTCCCCAAAGAAAATCTCAATAAGGAACTTCCCCCTGTTCCGAAACTGCTTCCCGTTCCAGAAAATCCCGACAAACCGAAAGACCCTCAAGAGAAAAAAGACCCACCGGAGAAAAAGGGTGATCTTGAACCGACCATTCCCCCTGCCAAGGATTTGAATCCGAAAGGGGTTCCCCCCAAGGATGTTCTTCCCGATGCGACCCCGATTGCTCCGGTGGACATTATGCCTTTCCCCGCTCCGATTGTGATTTCGGAAGAGATTCGACGTCTGACCTTGTCCGATTGCTTGGCCTATGCTCGGGAAAAACAACCGGTGTTAATTGCCCTGCGTGCGAGCATGAATCGGGCTTTGCTCGCGACTCAGGGGCTAGCCGATGTCAAACGAAAAGGGGGATTTATCTTACCGGACTTAGAATATCGGCAGCAGCAATCGGCCAATGGTTTGAAGGCTGCCCGTGTGGAACTTGAGCAGGCCGAATACGAAATCGCTTATGCCGTGACCTACAGCTATTACACCATTGTTTATGCCAAAGAACAACGGAAGGTGGCCTTGGAGTTGATTGAACAACTGGAAATCTACCTCGATCAGGTGAAGAAGATTGTTGGTGGCAAAGGGGGGGGGATTAAGGAAATCAACAAGAACACCGAGAACTTTTTAGAGTTGGCACTCAACGAAGCGAAAATTCGTCTGCAAGATGCCGAGCGGGGAATTTCGCGAGGCCGAGCCGCTTTGAAAGAAGCGATGGGCTATACCGGCCCCGAACGAATTGATGCAGCTGATGAACTTTTGCCCGATGTCGTTGCCAAAATTCCTGAAGATGTGGTGGTTGCTCACGCATTGAGTCGGCGGGGTGAAATCATGTTGACTGCCATCGGGGCCGATACCTGTCGGCTCGAAGTTTGTGCGCAATGGTCGCGGATGTTCACCAGTCGGCTAGCAACTTTTGCAAACGGGGGAGATATTCACTCGAAGAGTTTACCCACCACAACATACGAACCGACATATCGCCCTGGAGCTATTGGGCTGGATGTTCCCGACAAACTTTTGGGAGATCATTCCACCCGTACACGTTCGGCGCAGATGATTGCCGCCCGAGCGGAAGCCGTTCATGAAAAGGCCAAGAACCTCGTCACACTGGAAGCAACGACTGCTTACATCGATTGGGTTCGTGCTAAGGAAAAGGTTGCCCTCGCACGCCAAGGGGTGAAAGCTGCCAAAGAAATGCAGGAACGACAACGGGAAGCGACCGGTGGGAACTTCACCAAGTCCGAGATTCTGACTACAGAAGCATCGGTCACGAAGGCCCAAGTGAGTTTGAACGAAGCCCTGTACGATCAGATCATTGCCCTTGCCACACTGGAACGGGTCACTGCAGGGGGTATCCGTTTGAATCTTCCGGTATCGACAACTCCCATTCCGAAACCGGTTCCTGAACCGGCCCCCACTCCGATTCCTTCACCTTCACCTTCGCCTCGATAATCTTGACTCTCCCTTGTCGATCTCGTTTTCCTCGACTTCCTTACCCCGATGATTTTGACTTGGCTCATCCCTTGTGGATCTCGTTTTCCTTTCATCCCCCTCGGGCAGGTTCCTTCCTTTCGGAGGGTAAGTTGGTTCATCCTTTTCCTCTTTCAAAATTCCCGCCACGAAATGGAATCTTCCGATTGACAAAAGTTGTTTGAACCGTCATAGCCCTTATCGACGAAGAATTTTTTAACCACAGAACTTAACTCTTTTTCGGAGCACACTCGTGCGACGTTTCTTTCTTGCCTGTTTGATCTGTTTTACCCATGTTCTTTCGGTTTGTGCGGTCGAACCCACGAAAGATTCCATCGCCATTGGGATTCCTCGCAGCATCTTCCGCGATATTCCGCCGGCCTTACTTTCCTTTGCGAATCAACCGTTTCTGGACCTGATGAAGGCCCAAACCGGTTACAAAGGTTCGGTAAAAAACGATCCCGAAGCGATGACCTTGGCCAAGGAGCTTGCCGAGGGGAAACTTGATTTGGTCGTTTTCTTGGGACACGAATTCGCATGGGCCAAAGAAAAATATCCGGACCTGACCCCGTTGGTTGTGGCGACCCCGCGCCCAAAAGAGCTACGGGCTTACGTTCTGGTTCGACAAGATAGTAAGATCACGCAATTCCCCGAACTGAAGGGACAGAAAATTGCCATCCCGAAAACAAGCCGAGATTTAGCGAAACTCTACTTCGAGAAAAAACTCGCCGAGAATGATATTTCGACCGCCTCATTCGGCGAAAGTGTGAAAGCCGACACCGTCGAAAATGCCCTGCATATGGTGGTGGATGGAGATGCCGATGCCACCTTTGTGGATCATGCTTCGTGGAACTACTACCAGAAGTTGCACCCCGGCCGATCGAGTAGCTTAAAGGAACTATCCAAGTCCGATCCGTTTCCTCCTACAGTGATTGCCTACAAGAAAGGCTCGCTGGATGAGGTGACTTTGAAAAAATTGCGGGATGGATTGCTGACCTCTCACGAGAATAAGAAAGGGCAAATTCTCATGCAAACCATCAAGCTAGAAAAGTTCGATCCGGTTCCCGAAAAATACTCCGACATGCTCAAAGAATGCCTGAAACAATATCCCGCCCCGAAGTGATTCTCTTATCCGGTTCGTAGCTTCTTTCGATCACTTCGTTAGATCACATTTGGTTCGATTACCAAATTGCTCGGCTTCGTTAGCGTTATCTCACTTCGCTTCGATTACCAGTTACCAGTTCCCTGCTTTGAACTTCACATCGGTAATGGCATGGGCGCCTAATTTCTGTTTGAGCTTTTCCAAAATTTTACGTCGGTGGAACTGACTGAGTTCTTGAAGTAGCACGGCCCCTTTCACTTGCACTTCAAGGATTTTGCGTCTGAGTCCTGCGACACGGGTTTGGGTGGCAAACTCGGGACCGATCGCTTCTTCCCACGCTCGTTCTAAATTGATGCGTTCTTGACGTCGTCCCCAACCCCGTGAGGAAAAGAGTTTACTTAAAATTTCTCCTAACGGTTCTGGACCGGAATCTTCGGCCATGATCGACCTCAAGTGAGCGGAACAACGAGATACAGGTAATCTTCACCGGAACGAAATACGGCAGACTTGGAACCATCTACTAAGTCTAACAGAATCGTCTCGCTGGGGTCAAGCACTCGTAAGAGTTCTGTGATAAAGACCGGATCGAAATTCACCACGATGGGGGTTCCCGAATAATCTAGGGGCATCGTGACGGTGGATTTCCCCGTTGTGGACCCTTGGGCATCGAGACTTAATTTCCCTGCGGAGAAATTGAGGCGAATCCGCCGAGCTTCCTCATCCGCCATGATCGCTGCCTGTTTCACGGCGGAATAAAATTGATCGACCACGAGGGGGATTCGAGCATTGTACTTTTTCGGAATCACATCGCGATAGGGCGGAAATCGCCCCTCGGATAAGCGACAGGTAACAATCGCTTTCTCCGTTTGGAACATGGCTTCATTCGTCTTCATTGCCACTTGAACGGCCTGTGAAGCATCCCCTTCGGCTAGGACGCGCTCGACAAGGGTGAAGGCCTTCGGTGGGATGAGGTACGATTGGTTCTTGTTACCTTCGATGCCTTGGACCACCATATTTCCCATGGCCAGCGCCAATCGTTTCGAGTCGGTTGCGACCAATTTGGCCTTGTTCCCTTCGGTGTCCCATAACACCGAACGCATGGCAAATTTTCCTTCTTCCTTCGAGACCGCAAAGGTCGTGCGGCGGATCATCCGTTGTAGATCCCCCGCTGCCAATTCGTAATACCCTGTTGGCTCGAACGGCGAAACATCCGCAAACGTCGCAGGGTCCGCACTGGGCATTTCGTATTCCGAATTGTTCAAGGTCATTTTGACCCGTCGTTCATCGGCATCGATCAAAATATCTCCTTCCCCTGCTTCTCGGAGGATATTGATTAATCGATCTGTGGCTAAAATGGCTTGCCCTGCTTCCTCGATATGGACCCCATGAAGTTCGTAGCGAATCCCGACCTCCAGATCGGTCCCCATCAAGATTAATTTCGATTCTTCCGCAATGGCTTTGATGCACTTGTAAACGGGTATCGATGTCCGGCTAGGGATCACTTGGTTAATGACTTGACAGGCGGTTAATAATCCATTCCGTAGACAGGATACTCTCATAGGATTTCCTTCCCCGTTTGATTTTCTAAAAGAGATTATTCTCTCCTCTTTTTATAAGCAGTGTTAGTAGATAAGTCTTGTCAATAACACAAGGTCAATTACTTGGGAACCTTGTTCTGCTTCGAGAAAATACAGAAGATCGGGGAAATATCCCAATGGGGAAAACTTGGCGCGCAGATGTTGCGCATTGGTTCCTAGATGTTTTTGGAATCGAGCTGCACCACTGGAACGGTTTCTCGACTCGAATTGCGCGCCGAAAATCAACAAGAGAAACGACAGCTGCGCGCCAAGTTTTCCCCAAGATCAACGACAGACACATAATCGGTCAGAAGTTACCTGAGTGATAAATCCGGAGCCTAAGTGACTTTGAAGAGCGAACAATGAGAAGTTACCTGAGTGATAAATCTGGAGCCTAAGTGGGTCGAATGAACGATGCGTCGGAAGGCCCTTTATTGCTGGAGCATTTCATTCAATTCCTTCTGAAGGGTTAAATCTTTCTTGATTAATTCCTCAATTGTGTGAACCGCATTGGAAGCCGATTTATTGTCGCGACCACCGAAATAGGTACCGATCTCGTTCAACGAATACCCCTTTCTTCTGGCTAGGGTCATGGCAAGGTGTCGAGCGCGAACTATGATTTTCACACGAGATTTTCCCAACAGCTCACGCCATCGGAGTTGATACTTCTCGGCCACGCGAATGGTCAACGCTTCCAATGGCGGGCGTTCGGGTTTGGGTTCAGCTTCAAAGAATTCAACAAGGCGAGGAACATCCCAAGGGGGGGGCTGAAGTTTTTTCAGGGGTTCGATTTTCTGAGGAAGGGCAACCAATTCCCGCAGCGAGGTCACTCGTTTGGCAAACCAAATTTGAGCCTCGGGTGTGAGCAGGTCTTTGGCTTTCTCTCGAAGTGTTTCTGAGAGAAACAGGAGGCGACTTTCAAAACTGAGGTTCGGAATCGAAAGGACCAGAAAACTGGCCAGCCGACCGAGTAACCGGTTCGGGAAACCTTCAATCGAAATGGGACTGCGGACACTGGTGATGAGTGTGGCTTTTTCGACTTGTTCTCGTTGATCTAAAATGTGCATCAGTTGAGCAGTGCTTCTGCTGGGAAGAAATTGCAAATCTTCAAAGATCATCAATTCCGGCTCGGTCCAATCCTGTGAGAGAAAGGTCACCTTCGCCCCATCGTCGGGAAAATCGGTAGCATCTGGAATATCCACGTTCGGTTGAAATGAAGAATCCTCGGGACGCGATTGGGATGAAGAATCCTCAGGACGCGGGGCATCCGTTGGGCGCGACTTCCGAGATGGATTCTTGGAGGGATTGTTTGAAGAGTCGTCCAAAGGTGCCGATTCGGGGTCGGGAGCATCCCCAGATAATTCTCGGCAGGGAAGGATTCGGGTCGAAAGGCCCCATCGATTCACTTGGGATTCGGTATGCTTCACCAAAGTCGATTTCCCCGAACCGGTCGGTC
>CAZFDX010000404.1:0-2669 GCA_964518325.1 uncultured Alcaligenaceae bacterium
TACCGGCGTGCTGAATTCGGGTGAAAAGAAAGTGGGTATGCAAGTGGTGGCCCGCGGGGATGGGAACTTTGAAGCCCCAATTCTGAATGGTGGTCTCCCCGGCCAGGGTTGGGAAGAAAAAGAAACGCCCTTGAAGCTCAAAGGGAAAACCGAAGGGGGCAAAACGACCCTGACCGATGGTACCGTAAAAGTAGAGACCGCGAACGGTCAAGCCAAAGTGACCAACGGAATGAAACTCGATGCCACACTCAAAAAGGTGATTCGCAAAAGCCCCACGCTCGGAATGGCTCCCCCGAAGGATGCGATTGTCTTATTCGCCGAGGCCAAAGATGCCGAGAAATGGAACGGTGGAAAAATCACGAAACTTTCCGATGGGGAATTTCTCGGGGTGAACGTCCGCACCAAGCAAAAATTCAAAGGCTACAATCTCCATTTCGAGTTCCGCTTAGGTTGGATGCCCAAATCCACCGGACAAGGGCGCTCGAATAGTGGTCTATACATTGGGGACCAATACGAATGCCAAATTCTCGATAGCTTCGGGCTAAAAGGTCTGAACAACGAGTGTGGGGGCTTCTATCAGCAATTTGCCCCCAAAGTGAATATGTGCTACCCCCCGTTAAGTTGGCAAACTTACGATGTGGATTATACCCCAGCCGAGTTCGACTCGAACGGTAAAAAGATCAAAAATGCGGTGATTACCGTGAAACATAACGGCGTAGTGATTCATGATAAAGTCGAACTCAAGAGCGAAACTCCGGGGGGGGGGCTGAAAGAATCGGATGCGAAAGGGGGGCCTGCCCCGATCTATATGCAAGATCACGGGGACCCCGTCGTTTTCCGAAATATCTGGTTGATTGAGAAAAAGTAAGCGGTTCGATTATCTCACTAACCTCAGGGCGTTCATGCGGTTTTTAATTCTGGGAAACGGTCAAAGGCCTGCTGTACCGGGCGAGGCCGAAAAGGTCGCGCAAGCAATCAAGCAACATGGTGGGCAGGTCGTTCTCGTTGACCTTTTTCAGGCAGAAAATCTCGATCGCTATCAGGCCGATATGGCCTTGGTCTTGGGAGGCGATGGAGCCATTCTGCGAGCCGCCAGACAAATGGGAATGCGACAAATTCCCGTGCTTGGGGTGAATATGGGACGTTTAGGATTTCTTGCGGACCTTTCCCCGCAGGAGACCTTGAGCAAAATTCCCGAAGTGCTGCAAGGAAATTTCCAAATTTCCGAGCACCTGATGTACCTTTGTGAAACCAAGGGGCAGCAATTCTTGGGCTTGAATGAAGTCGTTCTCCGGACGGGTCCACCGTTCAAGATGATTGATCTGGAACTCTCACTGGATGGGGAAGTGGTCTCACGATTTCTCGGGGATGGCCTGATTGTTTCGACCCCCATTGGTTCCACGGCTCATGCCCTCTCGGCAGGGGGACCGGTCTTGGGGCAAGAAATCCAAGCGTTTGTGGTGGTGCCAATTTCGGGGCATACCTTGACCAATCGGCCTTTGGTTGAATCGGCCGAGATCACCTATACGATGGGGATTTTGCAGGCAGATAAGGCATGGGTCACCATCGATGGGCAAGATACATTTCCGATAGAAGCCGGCGAGCGCGTGGTGATTCGGAAGGCACCGGTTTGTTTCCGACTCGTGAAAGTTCCGGGCCATAGTTATTACAAAACCTTACGGGAAAAACTCCGTTGGGGGACCGCCCCAAATTACCAAGACGAATCTCATAAAGGTTAGCGAACCCCTTTGCGGTTCCCTTCGTATTATAACCACTCGAAAGATTTATTTTGTGACTAACTATGCTACCGTCATCCTTTACAAGCCTGTTGCCGTTCGGGTTTCTTGTTAGCACATTGCTAGTATTTTTTAGCCTGCCTTGGCTGTTTGTGCTCCTTGTTCGCGAGCCGAAAAAAACGCTGAAAAGCTCAACCACTTGGGGGTACATCGCCGGAGCAATTGCCGCCTTGACCTTGGCAGTCACTTGGTATGCTTCCCAGAACACCGCAGTGGAAGCCCTTGAAATGTTCGGGAGATTTGCCACGGCGGCCATTCACCTCAATTTGATCTTGGCCATGATGGCGTTACTACCGCGGCTGGTTATTCTGATTTGGCCGAAAGGGGGGGCCGTCGCTTTATCGGCCTATCGAGAGGCGATTCGGCAACCCATTTTCTGGTTGGTCACCATCATCGGAATTTTCCTTTTGCTGTTGGGTATCGTCATCCCCTATTTCACGATGGGGGAGGACTATAAATTCATGAAACAAGTCGGCTACGATATTTTGGTCTTAGCCGCCACGTTGTTCGGCTTGTTGACCGCCTCGATCTCGATCAATGAAGAAATCGAAGGTCGAACGGCGATTACCGTCATCAGCAAACCCGTGAACCGTCGGCAATTTTTAATCGGTAAATACATCGGCATTCTCATTGCCTGTTGGACGATGATTCTGCTGCTGGGATGGGTCTTCTCATTTACCTTGTACGTCAAACCGTTCTATCAACAGCTGGATGATATTATTGACCCCATGCCGACGGAGACCGTCAAATATCTCCAAGAAACTCTGCGGATTGAAGAAGAAGATAATATCCGTGTGAACGAAGAAACCCAAGAGAAAATTTACACCCCCAAGGGAACCATCGAAGGGCGGGCCGTTTGGCGCGGGGCCACCG
>CAZFDX010000405.1:0-3326 GCA_964518325.1 uncultured Alcaligenaceae bacterium
ATTTTGGCGTACCGGAATCGAAGAATTGCAGCGTTCCTTATTCACTCGAGTTTTCTGGAAGGCCCTGCAACGGTTGAGTCCCGAAGTCCAACAACGGGATAGTGTGCGGATCGGGGCCGGTGACCGTGCGCAAGCCATCAAAAGAGAAGGGAAACTGGTAGACGATTTTTATATCCGAAGCACCGAAAAGATGATTCACGTTCTCAATGCTCCGTCTCCTGCTGCGACGGCCTCCTTGACAATCGGCCAAGAGATTGCCCAACGGGTCCGCCAAGAAATGAGTTTATGACCCTACGGCGAGTTCTCTTGATCTCAAAGGGCCAGTATAAATCTTCTCAAGGCCTAATTCGAATGACTTCAAGGCTTGATCCACTTTCAGTGAGAAAGAATCGAATCGGTTGATAAAGAACGGAAGGGCTGGCTGAGCGGGAACGAAGTCATCACCCGCCAACAAAAATTCTACTCGTAGGGGGCCAGCTTAAAAACTTCGATCTGTTTGATGAGAAGGGCGTTGCCTGCTTCCCATTGTAAATTCCGTATGGTGAGGTTCAGTTTGCCATCGATATTCGGGACTACAATCGCATCGAGCGGGGTCCACTCACTGACATTTTTGCGGAACCGAACGGTCCAAACATCAGGTTTGTTCGGCCCGTTATCGACCCGCAGACCGAGATTCCCTTCGGTCGCTCCTAAGGTGCGGTAAGTAATTCGCACCCGATACCGATGATTCTTTTTGACAGGCATGATTCCTTCGTGGCTGAATATCTGCCCCGTATTTCCGAAGTCGTTTTGGATACGAATCGCTTTGGCCCCCTCGATTTCCTCTAAAGCAAAGGTTGCTTGGGAGTTTTGTTTCCATGTGTTGCTTAACCATCCCTTGGGCAAATCACCGGCTCCCATGGTGTTGATGACTTGCTCGTTGGTGCGGGTTAAAGAAAAGGGTTCCAAGTTAGGGATGAAGTTTGCTAACACACTATTCCCTAGAGGTTCCTTGGTCTGGAACAGCTCAAACGAACGAACGTACATGAGGCTATCATCCCCCAAGGCAGTCGATTGGACATAGATTTTCAGGCTCATGTTTTCGGGAGCGATCGCGACGGCCTCGACGGTTTGCCATTGCCCCTCGGTGGTGCCCAACCTTGCGACAATCAATCGTTCGTTATTGTGTCGAACTTCTACGGCACCGATTTCTCTACGTTTTTGATCTTGTTCGGGAGGTAACTTCGGAGTGGCATAGGTGATCCGGAAACCCACCGCAGCCCCTGCTTCGACGTTCAAATTCCTTGAGATTTGGAATATCTGGACCGAACTTTTCTGGAGATTTTTCATCATAAAGGCCGGCTCCCCCAAGAATTTTTTGATCCCAACAAGGGCCTTGGCATCGGTATCCCAAACATTGACTAAGCACTCTTTGGGAATACGAGTATCGTTCGCCCCATTAATCGCTTCGGAAGTGACGATCTCGCTTTCCCATTCTTCAAGACGATCAAAACGAGTTTCAGACACTTTGACAAAATGTTCCCGAAGAGGGTCTTTCTTCTTCGTGGGGACAATTTCTTTTTTGGGCGGGGTTTCATTATCTTTCTTGGGAGGATTCTCGGTATCTTTTTTGGTTAGGGTTTCGTTATCTTTCTTGGGAGGATTCTCGTTGTCCGGTGGATTTTGCACGACGGTTTTGGGGTCCGATCCTCCAAAGTAGATGGCTGCCGCTATCCCCCCTCCGATCAAAAGGAAACTCAACAGCAACACAGGCACCAACCAAACGAAGGGAGATTTTTTCTTCCGAGAAATGTTGGACCTTCTCCCCGAGGGAACCTTAGAAAGGGGATTTACCCGCACTCCCGTGCCCGGATTCGTGTGAACCTCTTCGGCACTCCATTGGGAGAGCGCTTCAATCACTTCTTCTGCGGTTTGGTAGCGATCGGCCGGATTTTTTTGCATCATCTTGGCGACAATTTTGCCGAACCCTTTGGGAATATCGGGCCGAAGGGAACTCAAGGGGGTGGCAATATGGGACTGGTGACCAATCATCTTTTGGGTGCTATTGCCACCAAAGGGAGGCTTGCCGGACACCAAAGCGTATAAGGTTACCCCCAAGCTATAAATATCGGCTCGGGAATCGACCTGACTGGATGCCACAATCTGCTCGGGGGCCATGTAGTCGGCGGTTCCGAGTACAGCCCCTCGATCAAACTTTTCGGTTAGATTATCCGACTTATCATCGGCATAGCGGGCTAAGCCCAAATCGAGGATTTTGATGACCCCGTTTTGATCCAAGAGCAAATTGGCCGGTTTAATATCGCGATGGACCAACCCTTTGGAATGGGCATGGGCTAACCCTGCGGCTGCTTGCGAGATGTACAACGCCGCCAAATCGATCGGCATGGGACCATTTTTGTTAATCCACGTTTGGAGGTCTTGGCCCTCGATATACTCCATCACCAAATACAACAATCCCCCTGAGGAACTGAGGTCAAACACTTGTACGATATTCGGATGATCGAGCGATGCTGCCGCTCGGGCTTCGCGGAGGAATCTTTCTTTACGGCCCGGATCGTTAGAAACATCGGGGGTCAAAATTTTCACGGCCACTTTTCGACGAAGCGAAAGATGCTCACAAAGGAAGACCGCACCCATCCCCCCTTGGCCGATCCGATCCAAAATTTTCAGACGATCAAAACGCAGCCCCTTATATTTCCCCGTCAAGAGTTGCTGGGCTTGGTATCGAGTCAAAATGTTTTCTTTAATCAACTGCTTGGCACAATCGATGGGTGAATTGGGAAGTTCGGATTGGTGGAGCTTCGCCAAAGTTGCATCATCAAGCAATCCACTTTTATGAATCAGGTCGAGAAACTCGTTGGTGGTCACCGGTGTTGGCATGCTTGAAACCCATTTTCAGAAAGGTCATGGGAGCGTTTTATTATTCTTAGCACAGGTTGAGACTTGCACAATATCTCTTCACCCCTGAATAATAATAATTTTATCGAAATATTTTCGGCATTTTGAACTCGGGCAAAATCTGCCTCTGTTTTCACCTAAAGTTACTGTAGCATATGAATTACGGCTGGGGATAAATTCTATTCCACTTCCACCACAAAGAAGGCATCGGTCGTATCGTGACCTTGTCCATCGGTTGGAACAATTGGGAAGATGTGCTTCCCTTTGGTGAGGTCCCTGGGGAGGGAGACGCGCACGGGTTGACTTGTGGTTTTTCCGGCCCCCACGATCGTTTCCCATTTTTGATCCGGAAAGATACCCCTTCCTTGTAAATGCAGTTTGATTTTTTCGGCCTGACCCGTTGGGTTGGTGTCTCTTATCCACATCTG
>CAZFDX010000406.1:0-6831 GCA_964518325.1 uncultured Alcaligenaceae bacterium
CACCATCCGAAACTATTTCGGGAACTAGTCGCCGAGATACCTCAACTTCTATTCTCCGAGGCTTCAAGCGACCTTCAGACGAGCGAGATCACCGTGAACACCCCCCTGTCCGATTGTCGCTGTGAACTCATTTGGGAACGCATCGGTGTCATTCCCATTCTTCGCGCCGGCTTGGGCATGGCCGATGCCATTATTCAAATGCTCCCGAAAGTGACGATCTGGCATCTCGGTTTGTACCGCGATCATACCACTCATGAACCGATTACCTATTACAACAAACTTCCGGAACAACCCGCGATCGATGTCGGTTTCGTGGTCGATCCAATGTTGGCCACAGGGGGATCGATTGTTGCCGTTTTGGACATCCTCAAAAAATGGGGCTTGCAAAAAATCAAATTCCTCGCCTTGATTGCTGCCCCCGAAGGCGTCGAACGACTCCAAAAAGCTCACCCCGATGTTCCCATTTATTTGGCAGCACTCGATTCCCACCTCAACGAGAATAAATATATCGTGCCCGGACTCGGTGATGCCGGCGATCGACAGTTTGGAACGTATTGAACTTGTTAGAATCGATTAAATCGGGAACCTATTAAACCTGTTGGAACCTGTTGGAACTTGTTGGAACGTATTGAACGAATCAACGCATAAAGGGATATTTATGTCGAACCTTGCGATTGCACCTTCGATTTTAGCGGCGGATTTCTCCCGTTTGGGGGACCTTGTTCGCGAAGTGGAAAAAGGAGGGGCCAACCGAATCCATGTCGATGTGATGGATGGACACTTTGTTCCCAATCTCAGTATGGGGGCGGTCGTCGTCCAAGGGCTTCGACCGGTGACTTCCCTCCCTTTGGAAGTGCATTTGATGGTCGAACATCCTTCTTTATTCTTAGAGGGCTTCGTCAAAGCAGGGGCCGATTCGTTCATCTTTCACATAGAAGTTCAACCGAATCCCCTACCTTTGATCCGCTCGATCCGTGCTATGGGGAAACGGGTCGGCCTTGCCATCAATCCTGCCACACCACCGGAAAGTTTGACCCCATATTTCACTGAGATCGACTTGGCCTTGTGCATGACGGTTTGGCCCGGATTCGGAGGACAAGCCTTTTTGCCGAATTCTCCAGAGCGGATTCAGAAATTGGCGGGCCTGATCCAGCAACACAATCCCCGTTGTGAACTGGAGGTGGATGGTGGGGTGGATTTCAAGACAGCCCCGCTATGTGTGAGTGCAGGAGCGAATGTTCTCGTGGCAGGAACCGCCATCTTCGCCGCCGCAGAAGGACCCGAAGCCGCAACCCGTCGCTTGACCGAATTAGCCCCAAAATAATCCCTCCGTTCCGACCTTTGCCTAGTTGCAAATTCCCGTGAACGGATCAGATTGATTGATCGATTAATCGATTGCTTGATTGATCGTCACGAAGTTCAAGGACGGCAACACCTGCGAAACGGAGTGTCAGCGTTTTTTCGAGTTAATTAAACGTGTCTGAGATGAGTCAGCGTTTACCGAGAGGAGTCTCTCGCCAAGGGTATGGGAACCGTACTAGGCTCAGGTTCCGTGTGCCCAAGCATTCATGTATTCATCTTGATCCTTGGTCAATTTATCGATGGTGATTCCCATCGAGGCGAGTTTTTGTGTGGCAACGTAGTGTTCGATCTCCACAGGAACGGTGTGGACAGCCGGCTTGAGTTTCCCTTTGTTTTGAACGCAATACTCGGTGGCGAGAGCTTGCGTGGCAAAGCTCATGTCCATCACGCTCGGTGGATGCCCTTCGGCGGCAGCGAGATTGACTAATCGGCCCGAACCAATCACATAGATTCGTTTCCCATTCTTGAGCTTGTATTCATCGACTTCTCGGCGAACATCGGGGGTTTTCTTGGCGGTCAATTTTTCTAACGTCACCAGATCGAGTTCAATATCAAAGTGACCGCTATTGCAAACCATGGCCCCATCTTTCATGGCTTCAAAATGTTCTTTGCGAATGATATGCTTGTTACCGGTAACGGTGATGAAAATATCGCCAATCTCGGCCGCAGCCTTCATGGGCATGACCGAAAAGCCATCCATGGCGGCTTCCAGAGCCGCAATGGGGTTGACTTCGGTAATGATAACCTGCGCCCCCAATCCTCGGGCACGGGCAGCAACCCCCTTACCACACCACCCATAGCCAGCAATCACAATCCGACGACCTGCCATCAATCCATTGGTAGCACGAATGATTCCGTCGATGGTCGATTGGCCCGTCCCGTAGCGATTATCAAACATATGTTTGGTGGCTGCATCGTTGACCGCAATCACAGGGAACTTGAGAACCCCGTCTTTCTCCATAGCACGCAGGCGGATCACCCCCGTCGTCGTTTCTTCCATCGAGCCAATGATGCCATCGAACTTGCTGGCCCGTTGCGAGACGGGAATTTTCTGGGCCCAATCCAAAACGGGCTTTTGCTTAACCGGATCGAGTTGATTGAGCTGATTATGAGCGATGAAGATCATGGCAGAGACCAAGTCGGCACCATCATCCATCGTCACATTGGGGTTAAAGTCCAACGCAGCAGCAACGTGTTTGTAATAGGTAACGGGGTCTTCCCCATGAATGGCCTGCACATGGATATTGAAGTCGGAAACCAAGCTGGCAGCGACATCATCTTGGGTGGAGAGGGGATTCGAGGCGATGAGCATGACTTCGGCGCCACCGGCTTTGAGTGTGCGAACGAGGTTTGCAGTCTCGGCGGTGACGTGCAGACAGCAGGCCATCCGATAGCCGGCCAAGGGCTTATCTTTAGTGAAGCGTTTGCGAATGCGAGCCAGAACAGGCATATCTTGATCGGCCCAAAGGATACGTTTCTTCCCAAGGGAAGCCAACTCTGGTTTTGCAATATCCGACAATTCCTTACTCATCGAAACCTCTATGCGTGATGTTGGAAATTAACCAAAAGGGAGAGTATAGCAATCGTTAGTCAAATGAATAGTACCCGTCGAACAGTTTAGGTGGGTTTAATTGCTTTAGTTGCGTTGTTTAATTCGCCCTTGTCAACTCGGCTTAATGAGAGAGATATTGAATGGAAAATAATCTACCCGAAATGCCTGTGCGGGGTTAGGGAGTTCTTGTCATTCTTGATGTGATAACTCCCCGAAGACATTATTAGCTGCAACCTCAAAATCATCTTTTATATTGTAGGGAGGCGAGGCGACTACGATAAAGCGTAAGGGTGTCGCTCCAGTGTTCTCTAAAGAATGAACAGTGTGCGTTGGGATGAAGATAGTCGATCCTGAACTAACATCGGCAACTTCACCACCGACATACATTCGTCCCTGACCATCGAGAATATGATAAATCTCCTCGATGACTTTATGATAATGATCAGGAGAGCGTTTGCCGACATCCACCACAGCAAAAGCAAAGTCCACGTTCTTAAGGCGGGCCATCTCGGAAACATTCAGGACAAAGACAGAACCGTAACGCTCGTCGCGAAGCTCGCGGCTATCGGAAGGAGAAATATGATACTGCATGAATCAATAGCCTCCGCCTAGGATTTCGTTGAACTTAGCTTCAATGCCTAACTGGTCCGTGATGCGATCAATACAGGAATTGTCTTTACTGCACACCAATCCGCTTCCCACAACTTGCCTGCGGGCTAGTTCATAAGCACCCGCGAGCATCAGAGACATGATGAAATCAGCAGCGGGATCCTTCATACCACCTAGGCCCATGAAATTCACCGGCATGCCGTCGCCCAAGAGTACGACGTTGGCCAAGGGGAGTTCATAGCGAGTGCCAAGAAGGAGTAATTCTCCGCCAACCATTAGATACTCATGCCTATATTCGTGCCGCCGCTTGGCCATACGCTCAAGCGAATCGAGATCAATTTCCACCCGCTCAGATGAACCGCTGGCAAGGTAGACATCCTTGCCATTGCTGCGAATCATCGCAATGACTTTGTCATCGATAGAGACTCTCCCAGAGCAGCCAATGATCAATCGCTTGTTTTCGACGGCTTCTTCGTGAGTATTGGCAAAGCTAACATGTGTATGCCCACTTTGCCGGGATTTCGAGGTCCAGCTGGGATCATATACTGTAACACGAGCTCCCATGTCAGCTAATGCATCGGCTACTTTTTGACCGATCGTCCCATATCCGAATAGTCCAACCTGCATACCATCCAGATAGTCTGGAATCATCTGGTCGATTGCCCGGACGATGCCACGTCCGATGTGAGGCGGTTCAAAGTTGAGCTTGTGTTGGCTATGCGGCAGTAGAAGAATGGGAAACAGTTGCGATTGATCTCGTTCAGGCAGCTTCTTGATCGCTTCTTCGATCCGCCATAAGCCCTTCGTGGTTTGCTCCATGACGCCAGCCACATACGGACGCAAATCCGGAAATTGCTCAAGGATAGCCTTGGTAATCCAGCCGCCGTCTTCCACGATCAGCAAGGGCTTTTTCTCAACAGAAATCTGACTCAGATAATCCGTTAGTTTACTCTCGTTCAAGTTCACTGTTTGGTAGCCTTTCTCCTTTAGCCATCTATGAATCGGCTTTTTTTGGGGATAAGGATATTGCTTAATGAAATAGGTGGCGCGCTTTAGACCAAGTTGCTCAAGCGTCCAAGTAAACGAAATGAGGTTCGAGAGACAGTGAAGGACTAGGAGGACATGATATTGAGAGAATGGCAACTCTTGCCCTCGGTGGTAATTTGGCAAGGTTTCACCGAGCCATCGCAGGAGCGGAGTTTTCTGCAAGCATTCATCAACACTGATGGGACGATTGAAGAATCGTTGGGTTACGGCTTCTTCACTACCGCGGCGAATGATGTGAGAGACCGATTCGAGCGTGAGATTGTGGCAGTCCGTTTCGGGAAGTAGCTCCGAGAATTCGCGGAATGAGGGAATAGGGATTTCTGCAAGTTCGATCCGAGCCTCTTGTGGTGAAACCGATTTTGGTTCACCTTTGATCGTATAGGTATGAACATCAACATTCGGGTCTGGGAAGAAAAAGGGAGGAGAAAGTTGCGGGCTTTCAAATGGTTCATTCACCAATACATGAAGTACACGATCCTGCGGCCGTGCGCAGACCGTCATGGCCGTCAGTATAAGAGAACTCATAGTTTTTCGCCCACCTGCCAACGAGGCGTAGATTGTGCGATTCGGGTTGGCGGACAGTTCCCATAACAAGCGAAGGATTTGATCACCGACCGCTCGGTTGTCGTTGGTACTGCGAATGTCTTCCAATCGTTGGCCGTTGGCTTCAATCACGCGGATGTCTGCAGGCTCAAAGTTGAGTTTCCCTTCAACGGGCAGCCCTTTCTCCCGAAGAACCTGTTGTAGTCGCTGCCAGACCGACGGTTGGCCCGACAGCAACTTGTCTTGCAACTCTCTTTCGCCCCGCAGGGTGGTGATCACATTGACCCTGTCAATGATCACCGGCGGCGAGCGGTGGGCCAGTGCCCAAACGGTCTCCGTCAAGACCGCTGGACTGATACCGATCGTGGCCACCAAGATATTCTCGTGCTGATGTGATGACTTCACGTCCGATTTTGTCTTATCGTCTGAAGAGTATGTATTAGAATTCATAGCGATTGACCTTCATCATCGAAGATGTTCGGGTGTTCCAGAGCAGCTGGGTTGTATACGGCATGGAAAAGATTGCGTAGCGGAACGAGCTGGTCGACGAATCGTCCAAACCGCTCTGCCTGCTGGCGAAGCCGACGCTCTAGTTTTGAATCCGTGATTTCTCCATTCAACCCAATAACTTGTTCACACGAACGAATGAAGACTCTTTCTGGATACAAGAATGCTTTTCGATAAAGAAAGACGGTTTCCAACTGCTCGATGGGACGCAAGCCGCCCCACTCACCTGCGGCCACACCAATGAAGCAGACCGGTTTTGCGACTAGGTTTGTGTCACGATTCGGTAAAAGATCAATAAAGAGTTTGAGAACGCCAGGAATGCCACCGTTGTATTCTGGACTGACGACCACCAGCCCATCGGCTCTCTCGATAGCATCGACAAAAGGGTGGAACTCTATAGGTTTGAATTCTTTCTCATCTCCGTAAAATTGACCACTCAAACAGTGATGAGGTACTTCGACTAAGTCAATGAGTTGGCTTGGTCGGCCTTGGTCTTTGTAAATCGCTAACACGGTCTTCGCGACCTTACTTGTCACACTGCTTGAGCGATTAGTTCCTGCGATGACAACGATCATGAGCATTTTCTCTTGAAAAATACACATTTTCCGTTCACATGTTGCCAATATAGCCGAGAGACCTCGTTTTTCCACAGAATTTTGCTAAAACTGACTGCCGTTGAAGTTGATTCTGTCGTACTCACAACCCAGCTTCGCCTTCGACACCGGCGTTGATCATTAGAAAATCATTTGGCCAGCACCCTACATTAGCAAGAGGACATCATCAACTCGAGAATTGCCAAGCGGATCTACGAGTCCGGCAACTTCGCCTTGTTGGGCATCGGGGTATGACATGCCGGGCGACCCGTTCAAGAAGGCACTGCCCGGCCAGCGACTAATCATCCCCGCCGATCCGCTCAACGGCTTCGTGAACGCCGCCAACTAGGTCCGCGCCCACCGGCACACACCGAGGCCGACGCGGCCGAAGAGTCCCGCCAGACCGGCATTGTCCGGGTGCGAAAGAACTGCAGAATTCTCTGCGCATCCGGGCACTTACGAAGTCGAGCCGCCGGACCGGCACCGTGCGGGTGCGGAACAACAGCGGCTTCGCGCTGCCCCGCTTCGCCGTCCTTGCCTTGTCGGAGCCGATCATCGGTCCGCTGGCCAACGTGCAGGAGTTCAAAAACAAGGTTAACTTCGAGGGCGGCACGCCTA
>CAZFDX010000407.1:0-1999 GCA_964518325.1 uncultured Alcaligenaceae bacterium
CCCGTATGCCAACCCGAGGGGCCAAGCATTTTCAGAAAGCCGCTTTGCATTCCCGACCCGATCCCTTTGAACAATCGACAATCGCCTTGAATTTCCAATATCTCATCGCGGGGGTCTCCTTCGATCGAGAAAAAATCGTCGAGCCGCAAGGACCGATTCCCATGAACCAACGCGATTTCGCCAATCTGTTGGAGTGAAAGGTTTCTCCAACGATCGGGGGCAATCGTTCCCGCTTCCACAGGATAAGTGGGCGGTTGTTTCAAGGTGAGTTTAAGCATTCCCCCCCCCTAGAATTTCGGAGAGGTGAAAATGATGCGGACCTAATTTCCCGCCGTAGTTTCCCGCAGAAATCTCAATGACTCCGGAAAGGCAAGCCGCTTGAATACCGACCTTCATGGCCCGTGAAATATCTTCTCGACTCAAGCCATCGATCACAATTTCGTAAACGGCACGGACCGATTCCGGCAGGGCACTAGGAACAATTCCAGATAGAGTAGGGCAATAGGCTTCGTTCGTACTGGCTTTGAGACTTTTATAGCGGCTGCCCACTTTGGAGCCACTGCGGACTACCCCACCGGGAAAAGGGAGGATCACATTCGGTAACTGCCGGATCGCTTGCACGGCCTGCTCGGCTGCGTGAAGCCCCGCTTCTGGACTTTGTGCCAAAATGAGAAAATTTCCCCCGCCGATTCCCTTGAGGGTTCCAAAAACATCCTCGCAAACGAATTCCCCATCCATCGTCGGGATGCGCCAATATCGGGCGGTGCCCAATACCTTGCTCATTTGCCAACCATCCCCAAAGTAGCGCAGTTGGCCGCCGATTTGGATCGGTTTTTCTTTATTCTCAATCCCGTTATAACAAGCAGTGGTGGGACAAGTGAGAACACATTGCGCCACCCGATTCACCACGGCTTTTTGTAGCCCCTCGCGGGAGAAGGCAAAAAATAAAAGTGCGACCCCTGCTCGACCATCGGGCGTTTCCTCTTCGCTGAGAAAGCGTTCCACACCCGCTTCGGTATCGCAGCCAATCACACTGGCAGCGTAACCCGTTGCAGCAAGGGCACAGTGTTGGCACCAATTCCGATCCGCTGCCGTCACAATCAGACGACAAGCCGTCATCGGAAAGGCTTCCGCAAAGGTATCGGCTATCTTCGTTGAATTCACTTTCACTTGGATCGACATTCGTTCAATTCACTTTCCCTTTGATGGGTTATCAATCTGAGGTTCCCTAGGGAAGAGCCGTCCGATTGATTGAGGGATATTATTGATTGAGGGATATTGTTCATTCCGTGTGCCTCTCGGTTGCTTCTTACGAACGATCTGACGCTCATGGAAATAAGGCCGAAGGATCAATCATAAGGGAATAGGGGGATATGAGGATAGGAGGATGATTTCTATCGACTGAGAATATCAAACGGGCTGTAAACAGGCCCCATAGTATCAAGCCCGACTTGGGTTTCGGTTTCGGGGGGAAGAACTTCGAGATCACAGACGCTCTCAATCTCGTCATAAACAACCCCCAGTTGTTTCGCGAGAATCAACCCCAGAGTATAAATACCCGGCTTCAAAGCGACGTTGTGAATGTTCACGGTGAATTGATTCTCGCCGCTGCGGAGTTCAACGGGTTGATCCAGCGCAACGGTGTCGGCCTTGAGGAGCAGGTTACCACTGGGTTCCGAGAGGGTAACAATGAGGCTTTCGGCCACTTTGGGGCTATCGCTGCGGATCGTGAGATCGACCCGTAAGGGGTTCCCGCTGCGTAACGCCGTCCGATTGCCCTGCGGCGAACCACTAATGGCAATCCGCTCGAAACGGGCTTCGCCGGACCCTTTGCGATGCACGGATTGAATGGGAAATTCCTCGCCCAAGGGAGCCAATTGTACTTCGGTGGCCAAATATCGTGTCACCACCTCATCAACATTCCCTTGAAGAAGCACCTTCCCTTGCGAAAGCAATAAGCCCGAGGTGCATAATCGCCGAATGGCGGTCATATCGTGAC
>CAZFDX010000408.1:0-1864 GCA_964518325.1 uncultured Alcaligenaceae bacterium
TTCGTACACTCATGACCCTGCATCCTCCTACGTCTCTTCTTTTCCTTGCGCCTCTACCACCGAACGTGAAACACAGTCGGTCCTCGGCAGCGTCGAGAGTGTATAAACGACCCATTCCGGCCCCCCCCTTTGCTTTTGCGAGTGGGCATATTCCCGAGTCAGCGTTTCGATCGAATCGATACTTAAGCCTGTGATACTCGCCACTCGGCTTGGGGGATATTCCCGTAGAACACGCTCTTTAAGAGCTTCGGTCCCAAGGCAATAGCGTTCCAAATAATCGTGATCCTCCCAACCTTCACGAAAGATGATGTGCATCATCCCTAAGGCTAGGGCAGCATCCGTGCCCGGGCGTATGCCTAGCCACCAATCGCTTTTCTGAGCCGTGGGGCTTTTATGCGGATCGATCGTGACGACTTTGGCTCCTCGTTTCTTCGCTTGGTGAATCAAGGCCCAAAAGTGCATATTGGTTACGGATGTGTTGGAACCCCAATTGATAATGTACTTGGCATGAATGACACTTTCGGGGTCCATCACCGCACGGGTTCCTAAGGTAATATCGCACCCAAAAGCGCCGGCGGTGGCACAAATGGTCCGATCCAAAAGCGATGCCCCCAGCCGATGAAAAAAACGTCGATCTAAACTCGATCCCTGAACCTTCCCCAGAGTGCCGGCATAACTATAAGGTAGAATTGCTTGGGGACCATATTGGGCAATAATCTCTCGGAATCGTGCCCCGATTTCCTGAAGGGCCTGTTCCCAGCTGACCCGTTGAAATTGCCCTGAACCCTTGCGACCGATTCGCTTCAGTGGGTACAAAATCCGATCCTTGTGGTAAACTCGTTCCAGATAATGGTTCACCTTGGCACACAAAGCCCCCTGAGTGAAAGGATGATCCGGATCGCCTTTCAATTGGATGGCTCGATCTCCTTCGATGGTGGTAATGAAACCACAGGTATCGGGACAATCGAGCGGGCAAGCACCTTTGATTGTTGTTAGGGGAATCGCCATGCACCACCTCACGAGAAGAATAAGGATGTTTTACCATCTCTGCGTGGTAATTACGAGAAGGCCGAAGAGCGAATTTTTTTGAGTATCAGTAATGGTAAAGGTAAGGGTATGCGTGAAGATCGCTGAGTTCACACCTTGCCGAAATGATGTCAAAGGGGAAAGATAAGTAATCGACAGCGGAATGATTTAGGAATCTGATGCAGCCGATATTATTTTTCCTTGGCAGGGGGCGTATCGGTTTTGGCTTTTTCAAACTCCGTGGGGGCTTTCCAAACTCGATAGCGGACTTCGGCATCCTTGGGAACATAAACCACGATGGGTAAACGACTGTTGTAGTTGATGATCGAACTGGGGCCGGCAACAAATTTTTTCACCATCGGGGTGCCCGGCGGGACGCCAATCAGGGTAGATCGGGCAGGTCCCAGTTTGGTCACTTCGTAGTAAGTAAATCCCCAACCCTTCAGGTCCTTTTGTTCCATTTTGCCACCCAGACCAATCGAATTAACACCGTCGGTTAACATTTCTTGCCCGACGACGATTTCGACTCGATAATCCCCTTCTTCTTTTCGATCTTTATGAGGGAGTTTGATGACATAACGGACCATCCCTTCCGAGGCAGCAGGGAATGCCTTGAGGTTTCTATCGGCCTCGTCATCGGCAATGCTGGGGCTTTGCAAAAAGGCAAAACCGAACAAAAGGATGAACATCGAGCTTCTCATGGATAAACTCCCGTTGAGTGTTGTGATAAACCTTTTGTACGCTCGGGAAGGGTATTGACCAGAGAAATACATCACCGACGGGACCTGAAATAATCTGGAAAAATAGAAAAGTGAGAGATTTTTTAGCACCCCATTGG
>CAZFDX010000409.1:0-2088 GCA_964518325.1 uncultured Alcaligenaceae bacterium
GATGGTGGCCCCCCGAAGACGAATGTAGTCTTCATCGGTCGGGGCCTTAAGGTCTTCCACCACCCGTTGCAATTGCAGCTGATAAATATCCTTTTTGACTTTCACATCATCGGGAAAGGCAGCTAACAGTTTGAGGCCCAATTCATCGGCCTTTTCGTATTTTCGACCCGAACGATACAAAGCAAACAATCCCCGCATGCAGTCGATGTGTTTGTTCTTCAGATCGTTGCCCAAAGCATCCCATTCGCGGCCGACCCGTTTGCCTTCGCTGACGGCCAGCAGATGAAATCGTCGGGCGCAGGCCATCGCACGAATGGCGGTTTCCAGTTGTTCTTCGCGACTGATCGGAAGTTTATCGCGTTTCAAAAAGGCCTCGACCTCATCCAGCACAATCTTTTCAAAAGGAAGCAACTCCATCCCCGAACCGGTCACAAACTCTTTTGGGGTGACCTTCGTGCCGGTCCCGTCGAGCACTTTGACCTCAAATTTTTCTTCGGGAAGTTGCCGCGTGGGGAACAAAGCAATGCGGGTCACTTCGAGGCGGCTGACGGTCGAAATGATGCGGTCGTGAGGGATGGCAAAACTTAACAGAAAATTCTTACTTGTCGGAGAGGGGGCCTTGATCGCTTCCTGAGAAAACGAACCGACCCCCAATTCATCCAGTTCGTTCACTTTGGGAAGTGGGGCCATTTTCTCGTTTTTGGCCTGATTTTTCGGGTCGTTTTTCTCGTCCCACTCTTCTTTACGGGGTTGTGCCAGCACAGCCAAGGTGAAGAAAAGAAGGAGAAACCCTGCCGAGAAACGAATCTTGTGCTTTGCCATGAAAAAAAATCCTTTTCGCGGAACCTTCCCAATCACCTTGGGTTAATTATAACATGATCGGTGAGGTTGTTGTAACCTCCCCTTATATTTGATCGGTAGTCGAATCGGTCAAACAACATACCCCTCTATTTACTTAAAGGAGCTACCATGCTTCGTAAATTTGTAGCCGTAATGGTTGCCGCTGTCCTGACCCTTGGCGTTGCTTTCGCCGAAGAAATTCAAGGGACCTTCGTTAAATTCGCTGACGGCAAATTGACCGTTAAAGTGGACGACAAAGAAAAAGAATTCAAAGTTCCTGCGGACCTGAAAATCAAAACCAAAGTGAAAGGCGAAGAAAAAGAAGTTCCCGCCGCCGACATCCTCAGCAAGGCCAAAGCCGATGCCAAGATCACTCTGGACGTGGACAAAGATACCGTCAAGAGCTTCAAATTAGGTGGCAAGAAGAAAAACTAATTGATAAACTTGAGCGTACCACCTCTCTCGGGGAGATCGACTTGGTCGGTCTCCCTTTTTTTTCTTTTCGGTTCATTCCTTCATACCCCTTTCCCTCTTTCCCCTTGTCGCATCCCCTGCACCTAGGGCTTTTCCGGAATGCCCCTGTGGCATCGGGTGGAAGCGCAGAGTGATTGTTGGCATTTCTCCGCTCGTTTCTTGCTGGTGTGTCTTTTGGCCGTTGGAAGATTTTCCGAAAATTTTCATTTTTTGGGTGTCGGTATTTTCCTCGGTTGCGTTACTCCCCTGTTAGCGACATATCAGAGGGAGTTTCTTATGAACATTCAAAAACGTCGTCGTCGGAACCGTCGAGCAATCGCTGCCGTGACCCCCACCGCAGGGAATCTTCGGGAAACGAACTGTTTCACGGTGGACGGGGACGATGGTAAACTTTACCGTGTTCGTGTTTTGGTTTCCTACATTTCGGCACCAGGACCTTGGGGGAATCTCACTCATGTTGAATCCTCTCGGCGATTCACCACGCACACAAACGAACCGGTCACCCGAATTGCGAAAGGAACCTATCTGATCGAAACAACAGGGGTAACCCTCCGAACGGACGATCCAGCCGCACCTTGAACCACAGACGATCCGGCCGAACCTTGAACCGGAGCCGTACGATCCGGCCGACCCTTGAACCGGAGCCGGTCGAATCACCTTCAGACGTTCTATTTTGTTGTTCCCCCTCTTCCCTGGCCCTACCCCATGGGCTTTGCCCCTTTCTCAAGCCTTTTTGCTCAGTAAATGAACTTTCGCTGGAATAAATGACGTTCG
>CAZFDX010000410.1:0-1767 GCA_964518325.1 uncultured Alcaligenaceae bacterium
ATACAAGGACAACGACAAGGCAAGTGCAGGTTCTTTCACCGATTGTTGTGAGCATCCCTCATGTATCATTTAATTGAGCGGATGATCAGCCAACTACTTTTCGACATTCCCTGATGATTAGCCAACTTCCTTTCGACAGTCCCTTGATGGTTGGCCTCTTCGTTTTGAGATTGTCGGATGGTTGGCTGGTTGCTGGTTTCGGCAGCGAATTTCGTATCTGCTCTCGTCCTGATAAGATCGTAGAATAAGAACGAAACGGTACCTAATTCATCTATGACGAGGGCGAATGTTCGGTTCACTCATCAATAAGCTCAAAAAGGGTTTATCCAAAACGAAAAGCACGTTTTCGGGTGTGCTCGATTTGATCCGAGGTAAGGGAAAGGTCGATGAAAAATTCCTTGCCGAATTGGAAAAACGTCTTTATTTGGCCGATCTCGGTGGGGCAGCGGTTAACTCGATCGTTGATCGGGTTCGTCAAGCCTACCGCGATAAAGAAGTGACCGAAGATGTCACCCACTTTGTCAAACAACAATTACGCGAAATGCTTTCCGACCCCATGCCCGGTATCCGACCCGCGCCGGGGGGGCCTACGGTCGTGATGAGTTGCGGCGTGAACGGTTCTGACAAAACCACAAGTATCGCGAAATTGGCTCATCGCCTTAAACAAGAAGGACGCTCGGTTTTAATTGCTGCCTGCGATACCTTCCGAGCCGCTGCTGTCGATCAACTGACAATTTGGGCGGAGAGAATTGGCTGTGAGATTGTGAAGCATCAACCCGGTGGCGATCCGGCGGCGGTTGCTCACGATGCCTGCGAAAAAGCGAAGGCGAAAAATTTCGATATTCTCATTGTCGATACAGCGGGGCGATTACATACTCAGACCAATCTCATGCGGGAATTGGAAAAAATTCATAAGGTGATCGGGCGGGTGATCCCGCATGCCCCTCATGAAATTCTGATGGTTCTGGATGCTACCACCGGTCAAAACGCCGTCACCCAAGCTGAAATGTTCTCGAAAAGTGTGAAGTGTACGGGGATCGTTTTGACCAAGCTCGACGGATCGGCCAAGGGGGGGGCCGTCTTTGCCATCAAGCAGAAAGTGGGGCTTCCCGTAAAATATATCGGGATTGGTGAGGCGCTTGAAGATTTAGAACCTTTCGATCCAGATGCCTATGTCAATGCCCTGTTCGATTGATGCGAGAACGGTTGACCTGAATGCCGACGTCGGGGAAGGTTCTGGTAACGATCCTTTGTTATTCCCCATCATCTCCTCTGCCAACATTGCTTGTGGGGTGCATGCAGGCAACATGGAAACCATTCGAGAAACACTCAAACTGGCTCAAGAATATGGTGTTACTATCGGCGCTCACCCAGGCTTTGCCGATCGGGAGCATTTTGGCCGAAGAATTCTACGCCTTTCACCGATGGAGATACGGGAATTAGTTCAATCGCAAGTGGAACGGCTCAGGGTAGAAGCCCAATCCTACGGGCTGCGTGTGCGGTATCTCAAACCCCATGGGGGGCTTTTTCATTTGGCCCATCAGGATGCTCCCACGGCCCAAGTTCTGATTGAGGTGGCCGAAAATTATCAAGGGCAACCCTCGGGTTTGCCCACAGGTTTGTTCCAAGGCAAGGGGAAAAATGGGTTTGGTTCCATGGAGGGGGGAACGGCCGACGGGGCTATTCCGAAGGTTGGTCACCTGGCCCCCTGGGACAACCTTCATGCCACCATTCATTCGCGGAAAGATCCTCTGGCAAACGTGCGGA
>CAZFDX010000411.1:0-4703 GCA_964518325.1 uncultured Alcaligenaceae bacterium
ATATATGTCGTTGTTAAAATCTTCTGCTGCTTGGCTCCCCCCCCCTCCGGCCGTTGGGATACGACTTTTCAAGATACCGATCACTTGAAAATTATGCCCCGACATGGCGATGGTCTTGCCTTCGGCTTCTCCGAAAGGAAAAAGGACCTCGGCCGTGTTGCTCCCCAGAACGGCAACGTTGCGTATCTGTTCTTCATCTTCATCGTTCAAGAATCGACCCACTGCCATCTCAAGCCGATTGACCGAGGCATACCCCGCAGTGGTACCCACCAACCGAGCATTGTGCATGATGGCACCCCGACGAGCTTCTTGATTGAACACCCGCATAGGGACCAGTTGCGTAAAGGCCGAGATGGTCTGAAATTGCTCATAATCATCGGTCGTGAGACCATAAACGGCGATGAAAGTACGTCGAGCGGTCGAAGAATCGTCGGGGGGTTTAGTCGAACGAGCAATGACATTGGTGGCGCCTTGCTGCTTAATCGCGATCAGCGCTTCACGCATTGAACCCGAGCCGAATGCCATCAAAGCGATAATGCTCGCCGTCCCGATGATAATCCCTAACACCGACAAGAACGAGCGGAGTTTATGCAACCACAGTCCTCGTACCGCCAAGTTTGCATTACGAAGGAATTTTGTAACGGATGCGGGTACAGCCATTCTCAAAACCTAAATCGTTCAGACTCAATCGTTCGGGCTTGTTTGTTTCGACTCAATCGTTCGGGCAAAAAAATCTTATACCCCTATTGTAGCCAATTTGACGGCCAACTCACACCCCTTATAGAATTCGGGAAGATCAACCCATTCCTTAACGGTATGAATCTCGTTCTGCCCTGCCCCAAACGTCACCGTCGGGATACCATGCTTGCAAATCCAATTGGCATCTAGCCCACCATTGGTAACCCGACAATTTGGTTCTAACCCAAGCTCCTTCACAGCAGCAACGGCTCGTTGAACCACCGGAGCATTTTCCTTCAATCGGAAGGGATGGTAATCGATCCGCGAGGTGAATTTGACCTTGGCGGGCTTCCCTTCGTGATCGGTCACTCTCTCAGCAGCATTCAAGAAGGCTTGTTTGTAGGCCTCGGAAATTTCCCGAACAAATTTAGCGTCGTGACTACGGGATTCACCTTTAATGTGGACGAAATCGGTAACCACATTGGTTGCTTCGCCGGCAGAACGTCCTTGAGCATCACCAAAAGAACCCACGTTGCTGGTTCCTTCGCGGCCTTCTTTCACCACTTTCCCGAACCAGCCCTTGGCATGAACTTCGGCCAAAGCCAAGGCCGCCACCAAAGTCGCAGAAATTCCCCGCTCGGGATGGACCCCCGCATGAGAGGCCTTGCCGCGAATATCGACTTCCCAACGATCGGCCCCCACCGCTCCAATAATCACATCCGATGCCAAGCGACCATCCACGTTGAAGCCCATCACGGGACCAGAAAGCACTTCGGGATTTATGTGACGAGCGCCAAACAAGCCCGACTCCTCTCGAACGGTGAACAAGAGTGTAATAGGCGGATGTTTCGGTTTCTGCTCCAAAAGGATTTTCGCGAGATGCACCAAAACCGCACAACCGGTCCGATTATCCCCCCCCAAAGCGGTTTCGGCTTCGGGGACAATTTTCTTCCCTTTCAGCACGGGAACCGCGTTGGCACACAATGGCACCGTATCCATATGAGTCATGAACAACAGGCGTGGCCCTTCAACGGTACCTGCTAAATGCACAATCAGGTTACCTGTCTGAGTAGGAAGGGGGATTCGTTCGTTGGCATCATCGAATTTGATGTGTTTTCCCGAAAGCCCCAGCCCTTTTAAGGTACGAACAATTTCTTGGCCGATCTTTTTCTCTTGACCGGTGATTCCCTCAACGGAAAGGAAACTCATCAGGGTTTCGAGTGCAAATTTCTGGTCAATCATGTGAGAATTATTTTCCTGCAGGCGATAAAGTTTCGATCGCAATTCGATCTCAAAGTGCTTATTCTATCTCAAGCGGTAGGAGGACAAGAAAAGACAGGCGAGCCAAGGGTATTGATTTTTACTCAGGGAAGCTCAAGGTCGAGGCCTTGTCCCCTTTAATCAGCTCATAAGAACTGGCCCCTGCCTTGAGTTTATCACGAAGGGAGTTGTCGTTAATCACAGCCTTTTTGGTTGGGTCCTCGATGATCCCGAGCATACTCGATTGGGCATCGGCCGCCAACGCTTTGATGCGAGCTTTCAGTGGCGCCCCGAGCTTACTATTGGCATCGGCAGTGTTGGAAAGTTGCGTTAGCCCTGCAGAAATCCGAGCCGATGCGATCTTCCAAGGAATGATCGTACCACGCGATTCAATTTTGGCTTGATCGATATCTTGAGAATACTCCGTGCCGAATTCAATCAAGAATCGATTGATGATGTAGATACGCAGATCAAAATTCTCATCGGGATCGATGTTCATATTCAATAGCCCCACAATCGCTTCGACACGATCGGCCATGTTAGGTTTGAAGCCGGGAATCGAAGGATCAGGAATCGCGATGGCAGCCAGAACCACGCCGGGGCGAGCCAAAATTTCTTTGGTTTTGGCATCCCGAATCACTGGGTCCCGAAATTGGGACATCGCCGAGAACATCAAACGACGATAAACCCGATATTTTAATTCTTCTTCCGGCGTGGGTTTCGCAGAGAGTTTCACAGGTGGTTGAAACTTGAGTAACGCATTAAATATCTCGGTTTGTTTCTTTGGGTCCCTGATAAGATTCTTGGAAGGATCATCCGGATGCGTATGCGAAAGAACGTTGCGGATTCCCTCAAGGGCCACATATGTAAGGGCCGGCTGATCGACATATTTGGGATCGGTAATTAGAGGGAGCAGGCTATCGATCGTCCCCGCATAGGGAAGATTGGCCACCTCGGCCAACATTCTTGCACCGTTGATTCGCTCAATCGGTTTGGCACCTTCATTGACGATCTTCAGACACTCTTTGGCAGCGATCGAACCGAACGCCTCGGCGTATTCCAATTGGCCTTCTGTGTATTTCCCCTTAGGCTTGGGAATATCGGTCCAGTTCCTCAGTTCGGCATACAACCCTTTGGGGGATCGGTCTAACGTGCCGAAAGGTGCCGTCATGGTGCTAGGAAATTCTTCCCCATTAAATGGGGGCTGATTTGCATGGTAAACAATATGTTTGACCATTTGATCGATCGTTTTGAGATTACGATCGGTGATCTCTTTCGATTCGTCTTTAATCCGGACATTGTCCAGACCTTTCTTGGCCTTTTCGATATTCAACAAAGCCGCAGGAGCCGGTCGATTGGGAGGAGGGGGAATATCGGCTTGAGCTTCGCTCAAACATCCTAATAAGACCACGAAAAGACCGCCAACAATCAATTGGGTTGAATATCGTTTCGGCATTTCAAGACTCGGAAGTAGTATCAATAAAAATAGCTTACCACTTTCTTAACCATCTCGGTAGGGAGAACGTTGGTAGTTCATTAGAAGTTGAAACAAATCTTCCCAAACCAACGATCTTCGCAATCACCGGAGTAGTGACAGTTATAGTGAAAAGTACGATTTTAACGGTTATTAGTTCTAGGTATTTTGTTCAATTTGGGCAGCTTATTCCGTGCAGATCAAAAAAGCGTGGTGGAATACAGTGAGGTTTCTCTTCGAGGGAAAAAATTATGCCGCTGACTGTCTGTCCGCATTGTGGAAAAGTTCAAGGAATGGATCGCAAATCCATTGGTCGTGAATTAGGTTGCATGAACCCCCATTGTGAACGCCCCTTCCTTGCGATGGCTTATGTGCCCCATCAAGGCACCCTATCGAAAATTGTTTTTCTTTTCGTGATTGCCTTTGCCATTTTCCTCGTCACTCACTTTGCGGAAGTCCGCTTTGGGCTAATTTCCCAAATGGGTCGATGGCTTCCCGCGATCAATGGTTGAAAGGTTCCCTTCTCCCGCTTTTCCAGATAGGTTTGTTAATCGGGATCGATCACTTGCGCTTCGGTCAGGGTATACAGAAACTCTTCGGGGTCCGTTGTGTTGAGTCTTAAAACCCCGATCACTTTGACTTGCCCCTTTTGAATTGTGGTCAGTTTCCCTGCCTTGAGGTTGACGAGAAGAATCGAAGCCGGATCAGGGGTTTCGCAAAACCAACAACCTACGGGATGCTCCACCAATAAAAAAGCGTTGGCATCACTATCAAGGGTCAAAGGTTGCATGTAGCCCACCATACTCACCTTTTTTCCATCCAGTTGCGTGAGATGTTTGTGCATTTTGGGACGAAAAGGCTTTCCAATCACCGTTTCATTCACAACGAACCAAGGCAGGTAGTTGATCCCATCAACACGAATTTCAGGGAGTTTGGTTGTATCCAAGGATCGTTGATAGGGCTTGGTGCTTCGGAATTCAATGTTGCCACGATATTGGGAATGTTCCTCATCCGGAAGTTTAGCAATCCGATCCGACTCAGCCCGATAAATCCGCCGACGTTCCCGCACCTCTTTACAAGTCAGGCCCCCTTCTATTACCCCATCGAGTATGTTCGCTGCCGTGCGAACATCCCCACGAGCATGAACCACCTCTCCCATCAACCAAAGAAATCGCGTATCTTGAGGTAACAAGAGCAACAATTGTTGCACGATTTCGGGAGCATCCTTGGGGAGTTTCTTCAGTTGAAGTGGATCGATCTCCCCTGCCCTGACCGCCCTTTACCGTCCGTA
>CAZFDX010000412.1:0-5481 GCA_964518325.1 uncultured Alcaligenaceae bacterium
CAAATACAGCCACGATTATCCCGAAGGATATACTCCGCAAGATTATCTGGGTGTGGAAAAAACGTTCTACATCCCCACCGATCGGGGCTACGAAGCGCAAATCCAAGCCCGCCTCGAAAAACTGAAACGCCACCACGAAGAGGAAAAGGGCAAAGGATCAGAGGATAATCAAAAGTCAACCTAAGAATAAAACCACTCATAGAAAAAAGTCACGCAGAGATAGGGAACGATCGGGGAAAGTTCTTTACTCATGCCACAGCCGCGATCGAAACAATTCCATCTTAGGAATCACTTCACTTTGTTGGCGGGGAGTTTGCCCAGATTCTCGAACAGGTTAACCAAAGAGGCCATTAATTTTTTGAAGTCCCCCTCGTGGAGGCTCTCATTCGGGGCATGAGCGTTCGAGGCAGGGTCTTCGATACCCATCAATAAAGCCGGTGCCCCGCCAAACAATTCAGCCAAAGGTCCAACAAAGCCGATCGTTCCTCCACAACCAATCGCAATGGGGTCGCGGTCGAACCCCTTTCTCATCGCGGCCAGAGCGGCCTCGAAGGCAGGACCGTTTGGATCGGTGATCCACCATTTCACAGGCGGGCCGGCTTCCTTCACCGTCACTTGCACCCCCCAAGGTGGGTCTTTCGTCAGGAAGTTTTTCAAACTCTCGAAAACTTGGGCGGGTTCCTGATCGGGAACGATTCGGCAACTCACAATCGCTTGAGCTTTAGGCAATACTTGGTTCGAGGCCCCTTTGATGGAACTGGCTTCCTGAGCAATTACCGTGACCGAAGGGCGTCGCCACGTTTGTTCGTAAGCAGTCAATCCCGATTCGATCGCTAATTGGGTATTCGGTGCGATGCCGTATTCTTTGCGCCACTTCGACTCGTCGCCGGGGATGCGTCGGAAGGCACTGCGTTCTTTCTCGGTAATGGGGCGAACCGCATCATACATTCCCGAGATGGGAAGAGGTCCATTGCCCCAATAAAGTCGGCCCAAGATCGCATTGAGTGCAATCGCTGCATCGGGCAAAGCGCCGCCGGCCATTCCACTATGAACGGGAATCTCGGCGGACTTCACTTCCACATGAGCCGCGACAATTCCCCGCAGCGAGTAGGTGATGCAGGGCAAGCCCACCTCGACATTTTCGGTATCGCAAACAACAATCACATCCGATTGCAGTTTTTCCTTGTGTCGTTCAAAAAATCCCAAAAGGTTTTTCGAGCCGATTTCTTCTTCCCCTTCGACTAACATTTTGACGTTCACGGGGAGAGAACCTTGGGTCTTCAAATAGGCCGCGATGGCGCCCAATTGGGCCGCGATGGCGCCTTTATCATCGGCGGAGCCACGTCCATAAAGCCGGCCATCGCGACGGGTCAAATGCCAAGGATCGCTGAGCCATTGTTCGCGATAGTTAATGGGTTGAACATCGTGGTGGGCGTAGAGAAACACCGTCGGTTTGCCGGGGGCATCGAGCCATTCTCCATACGCATAGGGTAACGAGTGACCCACCCGAAGGATTTCGACATTCTGAAGGCCGGCCTCGCGCATTTGTTGACAGGTCAAAGACGCCGTTTTATCGATCTCGGGGCCATGTTCGCCATCGGTGCTGATACTCGGAACCGAAACCAGCTCTGCCAAGTTGCGAACGATTCCTTCATGATTTTTTTGAAGCCAATCTAATGGGGTCATCATCTCGTTCCTCGATAGTGACGAAAATCAACGGGTCTCTCAATCGTATCCGTAGAAACCACATTGGGCAAACATTCTTTATCATCCATTTTACTGAAGAACGCTCGAAAATGCTCAACTGTGGGATTTTTCGATCTTTTGCCCCATGTTGTTTTTTTCGAGTACAATAACAAATTGCCTTGGAATGATCCTGACATCAACTTCATTATGCCACCGATTAAAACATCCCCTGAGGTTTTAGCACCTGCAGGAGATTGGGATTCCCTTCGAGCCGCCTGCGCCAATGGGGCCAATGCCGTTTATTTTGGCCTTTCGGATTTTAATGCCCGGGCGCGGGCCGCCAATTTCGAGCTTTCGGAATTGGGGAAGGTTATGCAGTACTTGCACCATCGGAACGTCAAAGGGTTTGTCACCCTCAACACTTTGATATTCTCGGATGAACTCCCCCTAGTGGTGGACTTTGTTCAAGCCTGTGTGCAACACCAAGTCGATGCTGTGATTGTTCAAGACTTGGGGTTAGCGAAACTGATTTCGCGATTAGCCCCGCAGTTGCCGATTCATGCCTCGACGCAGATGACCCTCACCGAACCGAGGGGCATCAACTTCATAAATTCGTTAGTCCCATTGGAACGAGTGGTGCTTGCCCGTGAATTATCCCTTGAAAATATCCGAGATGTGGCCGAACATTCGGAGGTGGATTTGGAAGTGTTCGTTCACGGGGCCTTGTGTGTTGCCTATTCGGGACAATGTTTAACCTCCGAAGCGTTGGGGGGCAGGAGCGCCAATCGGGGGCAATGTGCGCAGGCTTGTCGTCTCCCTTATGAGATGATCGTGGATGGACAAAAACGAGACTTGGGCGATCGGGCTTATTTGCTTTCACCTCAGGACTTGGCAGGATACGAACAGATTTCCGATTTAATCGCATCAGGAGTCGTCAGCTTCAAAATAGAAGGTCGGCTCAAAGGCCCTGCTTATGTGGCTGCCACTACGAAAACCTATCGCGATGCCGTCGATGCGGCCGAACAACAAAAAGCCTTTCACCTGTCTCGGGAACGGGTCCGCGAACTGGAACTGACCTTCTCACGCGGGTTGACCTCGGGCTTTTTAGAAGGGGTGAACCATCAAAAATTGGTTCGGGGCCGATTCGCAAAAACGCGGGGCGTATTACGGGGAACCGCGAAAGCCTGGACTTCGCGGGGAGTGATCGTCACCTTGGCCGAGCGGGATGTTTCCGAGATTAAAGCCGGCGATGGGATCGTGATCGATTTGGGCAAACCCGAACAACAAGAACCGGGAGGTCGAGTCTGGCGCGTGGTCTCTCTGCTTTCTCAAGAGGAAGTGGAATTACAATTTGCCCCCGAAAACGATTCGTGGCATTCGGTCCCCGTAGGAGCGATGGTTTGGAAAACCGATGACCCCGCCTTGAAAAAGAAACTAGAAGCCACCTTTCATAACGATCCCATCGTTCATCGTAAAGAATTATTTGCGGAACTCACGGGGCAAATCGGCGGCAAGTTGGTCTTGATCCTCAGGGATCGTTGGGGGAATTCCGCCCGTGCCGAGTGGGGGGGGCCTTTACAGCAAGCGAATCAAAGGCCGGCCACGGTGGAAAGTGTAACCAAACAACTTTCCCGAGTGGTCGAACCCGCCTACTCGCTCGCTGAGGTGAAAATCGATATTAGCGAACCCGTCCTGATCCATGCAAGCGTTCTGAATGATCTCCGACGGCAAGCGATTGCTCAACTCGAATCGGCAATTTTCGGCGCTTCCCAAAAAGAAATCAATCGGAACGCATTGGAAGAATTGCGAAAAGAACTGGTACCTGTTTCCCCCCCCCTTGAGCAAACACCGGCACAGTTAGCGGTTTTAGTTCGCTCGCTCGAACAACTCCGAGCCGTGCTGCCTCATCGTCCGAATCGGGTGTATTGTGATTTTGAAGATGTTCGCAATTACCGCGAGGGGGTCGAACTAGCCAAGCAAGCTCAGATCCCTGTTGGTGTGGCGACCTTGCGCATTCTAAAACCGAAAGAAGAGGGCTTTCTCAAGCCGATCTTGTCTGCCAAACCAGATTGGATTCTGATTCGGAATCTGGGGTCCCTGTGCTATTTTCAAGAGCAGGCGCCTGCGACCCCTTTGATTGCCGATTTCTCGTTGAATATCGCCAATGAACTGACGGCGGGGCTGCTGCATCGGCTCGGTTTTTCGATATTGACCCCCAGTTACGATCTGAACTGGGAGCAGTTCTCGGCCATGGTTCGCCGATCCCCACCGAGTTGGTTTGAACCGGTGATCCATCAACATATGCCGATGTTTCATATGGAGCATTGTGTCTTTGCTGCGTTCCTATCGAATGGTAAAGACCATCGCGATTGTGGGCGCCCTTGTGATCGTCATCGGGTGGAATTACGAGATCGGGTCGGGGCGGCTTTCCCTGTGATTGCCGATGCCGGTTGCCGAAATACCGTTTACAATTCGGTGGCCCAATCGGCAGCAGAATATGTCAGCGGCATGTTGAAACTTGGCATCCAACGCTTCCGGATCGATCTCACTCGGGAATCCCCCAAGCAGATTGGCTTGCTCATCGAAAAATATCGGCAGGTGATCTCGGGTCAGCTCAGCGGTCAAAAGGTCTGGTGGGAGCTTCAGGCCATGAATCAACTGGGGGTCACACGCGGCACGTTGCAACTGGTGTAGGATCGGGTGCAACGGGACCGCATTCGCTTTCTCAGGAACCATGCTCGATTCCGATTCAGCCTTGGAGGGTTCGTCGGTCCGCCGAGTCGATCCATCGAATCAGTCCATCGAATCAGTCCATCGAGATTGACCTTTTCAAGGACAAAGCCCCGTCGTCTCTCATGATTTGGGGTAAGCCCCCCCTTTTTCCTCCGAGGGGTGGTGCCTAAAGAAAAATTTCTCCGCACCCGTGCAAATTTTGTTCTAAGGTTGGGTTAATTCTCATTTTTTGACCGAGTTTGGATATGTTTCGTTTCTCAATGGGCATGGCAGTGATCGCCTCCCTGATGTGGGCTTCTTCGGCCTTTGCGGGCGGATTTTGGGATAATTTTCGTTCGTATTGGGCACGCACACTCGGGACCGACAATGGCATTGTGATGACCGTGTTAGTGGCGGGCGCTATTTCTTTGTTCGTCATCACCCGCGGGAAGTGGAAGAAATAATTCCCTTGAGGTTTCCAAGCGATGCTTTCACATAATGGTTCTGCGTTCGATCTCGATGCCCATGCTCCCGAGGCCCCTAAGCCCCCCGAATCACTTCGGGAGTCGGGGCTTCCCATGGCCTTTTTGAATGATCTGGTGCTGAAACTGCTCTACACCCGAGGTGTTCTCGTCGGGCGGGATATTGCCCAGATTTTGTGCTTGCCCTTCAAAGTGGTTCGTGAATCCTTGCGCTTTTTGAAGGACGAGAAAAATATCGAAGTCATGGGCGGGGACTTGGTCGGAGAGGTTTCCTTCAAATTCAATCTCACCGACTTGGGGCGTCGCCGAGCGCAAGAAGCGATGGAGATGTGCGCCTACGTCGGACCGGCTCCGGTCCCTTTGGAAGATTACGTTGAGCAAACCCACCGTCAGGCCGTCACGGGGCTTCGTTGTACCCCCGAAACTTTAGAGGCCCCCTTTGCTCATTTGGTTGTTACAGATGAGATGTTCAATGCGCTGGGGCCTGCGATCGTTTCAGGGCGTTCGGTCTTTACTTATGGCCCCCCTGGACACGGGAAAACCGCCATGGCCCGAGCGATTGGCGAATTCATGAACCAATCGGGGGGATCGATCTATGTCC
>CAZFDX010000413.1:0-4381 GCA_964518325.1 uncultured Alcaligenaceae bacterium
ATACCAATACCCGCCCGCTAAAACGGGGGCCAACCAAATAAAATAGAACGAAACACTTCCCAATAAATTCTGGATTAACGCTGCTCCATTATACCCCACCCAAAAAAGCAAGGCTTGTCGTTGGCGATTCGGGGCTTGACGTAGGACTTGGCAAGTGATTGCTACGACCGCAGGGAACAGCAAAACCACATCGAAAGGCCATGACCCATAAGGCGAGGTGAGGAACGAAACCAACAATAAGGGGATCACTCGCGAGGGCCAATCCCAAGCGATGCGTCGATACATTAGGACCCAGCCGGTGAACCAAATGACCCCGAGAATCACGGGAACAAACTGCATTCCAAATCGCCCTTCTCCCCAGATCAAGCGTAACAACGAGCCTAAGGTGGGGGATAACCACTCCTCGGGGGGGCGTTGAGTAATCTCGGTGAAAAAGTCTTGGAACACACGGGGATGAAAGCCGATCGGAATCAACGAAGCGATAACTCCCCCGAGGATTCCCCCGCAGATGATCTTACCTTCGTTGCGATGCCAGCCCCGAATCAGTAGTGCGAGCCAAATGAGGTAACACAAATGGGGTTTGATCGCCAACAACACACAGGCTGCCCCAGCAAGGTACGGGCGCCCCTTTTGCATTTCACTCAAAAACAGTGTAACCCCGAGAAGCAATAACGCACCAATTTGGCCTGCTTTGAAAAGAAACAAGGTGGGCATAAACGTCAGGGCCAAGAGTATGGCAAACCATCGGAAGGCTTCCGGACCGTGATAAAGGGTCCAAAGCCGATTCGCAGAAAAGAGTAAAGCGAATAAGTTGCCTGCCAACCATAATGCCTGCCCAACACGCCAATGACAAAATCCTAACGGTAAAACGAAAGTGAGAGTCCAAGGGGGGTTCCACATCATCACGGGGACATCGTCCCGCAGGGGTTTTTGTAACTCGGCTAAAAGAGGCCCAGAATAAGGGTTCTGATTATGCCGGTTCAAGGTGCTCGCTGCCCAATACTCGACGTAATCATCGGGAGGAAAAAAGCTCGGGTCTTCCCAGCGGGTTGCCGTCGAAACCCCCATCACAATCAACAGCACCATAAGCAATGTGCCTGCGACTGCAAGAAGCGGCGATAATTTGAAAGGCACCCGAAACCTCCTTGGAAAGTGTAGACCAACAACGAGATTTGGCTTTCACTTACAATAATTGGGCGTATATTAGTTTTAACTCAAAATCCCAATAGAAATTTTTAGATAATTTATGACTGCATTAGTGCGTAACGGTTCCGTTGGCCTGTTAGTGATTCTAGGCTGTACCATTTTTTTGGCGAACGCGGGCCTGTTGATTTTGCAACTGTTGGCGGGGCGTTACCTTTCACCTTTCATTGGTTCTTCCGTCGAAACTTGGACGTGTGTGATAGCGGTCTTCCTTTCGGGAATTGCCTTGGGGAATGCGATCGGGGGGCGTTTGGCGGATCGCTCCCCGAAATTGCAAACCTTGGCGGGCCTGATGTTTCTTTCGGCTGTGTTGTCCCTTTCGTTGATGGGGGGGGCAAAACTGGTTGCTAGCACCGGTTTCGATCAAGTATTCGGGCTGACCGCTCGCATTCCAGTGCTGACCATCTTGTTCTGTTTACCTCCTGCCTTTGTCCTGAGTGCGTTAACTCCGCTCACGATCAAACTGGCAATGCCCGATGTCGGCAAAGCGGGACGAATTGCCGGTTTGGTGTTTGCTCTTTCTACTTTGGGGTGCTTAGTCGGGAATTATGCCACGGGATTTTGGTTCATTGCGGAATACTCGTTGGATACGATTTCTCTGGGTGTGGCAGGCTGTTTAGCTCTGTTAGGGGGGGGGCATTTCCTCCTTTCGATGTTCCTCAAACCCGTTCCCGTGACGACTTCCTCGCAATCATCGTCGCCAACGGTGGCCCCCAATTTGGTCGAAGACCCCTTAGGGTTTCGCACCGATATTCGCCGAGCTTTTGCTTTGGTCTTTTTCTGTAGCTTTTGCGGGATGTCGTTGGAGTTAGTGGCCACCCGAGTTCTAGCACCGGTTCACGGCGTTTCGTTGTTCACTTGGACGGGGGTCATCGGGGTGATGTTAGCCGGCACGGCCTTGGGGAATTATGTCGGCGGGGTCTTGGCCGATCGAGGAGCGGCCGCGGCGAAATGGCGAATCGCCCTCATTTTTGCGGCGGTTTTTGGTATCGTTCTTGTACCGGACCTGTTCCGACAAGTGGGATTAGTTTGGGACCCTTTGAAGCTCAAACCCTATTGGGAGGGATTACTTCCGGGCGCCGAAAATTTGGCCCCGAAACCCGAATCGGTTGACCCCACTTTGCGATATTGGTTGGGCACCACTCCGATTTCCTTTATGACCTTGCGTATTATGGGAATCGCTGTTGCATGGGCCGCTGTGGGGGTCGCCTATCTCATTTCGCGCTCGAAATATGGGCGGGAGATCAACCTCTTTTTGATTTCGGGAATCGTCGGTGTGCTATTCATTCCTTCTGTCATTCAATCGATCGATGGATTGTTGAAACTTCCTGAACGCGACCCGGTCACCAACGAGATCATTCGCGAATCGTGGTCGAATCGGTTAGGGTTGCCGCTGATGGTGGGCATCGGTTTTGTGGTGGGGGGAATTTTAGGTTTCGCCCTGATGTACGAAAAAAATAGCGAACGGCGTCCGTTAACTCCCGCGACCATTTTGGGGCGTTGCCTGTTCTTGGCGGGGCTAGGTTCGTCGATGGCCCTGCTCCTTTCGGGATTATTTCAGCGGTTTCATTACGGCGCCTTGTTCACCGGTGATTTAGTCAACGACATTTTGGGCTGGACCTTCTTGCTCTTTTTCACGCCTATGTTTGCCTTGGGAACGATTTCCCCGCAAGTGATTCGGATTGCCTTGAAAGACCCCTCTGAGGCAGGTAGAACGGCCGGCTCGATTTATGCTTGGTCCACTGTGGGGGCGATTGTTGGTACCATTGCCACAGGGTATTTTTTGATTGGTCTTCTCGGTACCACCAAATTGCTTCTGCTGTTTGGCTTTCTCCTTACGGTGGCAGCAGTGATTATTGGCCGTTTTTGGCGTGAAAGCGTGATGCTTTATGCCATGAGTATCGTGGGGGGGGGGTCATTGGTCGGCATCTTCGTTTCTGGATTTTATGATCGAGTGTACTTGGCCGAATCGAAATACTACGCCATCTACATGAAAACCGATGTCCGAGAGGTGATTGAAGACGGTCAATTGAAGGAAATCAAAACTCGGGAATTTTTCCTCGATGCCTTGCTTCACTCGGCCCTTCGCGTGGATGATCCGACTTGGCTTCACTATAAGCATGAAGAAGTTCAAGGTGAAATTATCCGCTCTTATCGTGATCCGAACCGTCCCACGTCGGTCTTAATCATCGGGGGGGGGGGATATACTCTTCCTCGTTGGTTAGATATTCTCTTTCCGGATGTCAAAGTGGATGTCGTCGAGATTGATCCCAAAGTGACGGAAATGGCCTTCAAGCATTTGCACGAAATCGATATTCGGCAAACACGCATCCAAGCCCATCATTTAGATGGGCGCCAGTTCATTCGCGAGAAGGCTCCTCAGGGTCATTTCCATCTCGTTTTACAAGATGCCGTGAATGATTTGTCGGTTCCCACGCACTTGATGACTCGGGAATATAACCAAGCCGTGAAACGCACTTTGACCCCTGATGGTGCTTACCTACTCACCATTATTGAATCCATCGAAGACGGGTTACTCTGGCGCAGTGCGGTGAAAACCTTGCAACAGGATTTCAAATATGTCGAATTACTTTACTCTCAACCGTTCGGCTATAATTGGACCGGACGGGATGTGTATGTGATTTATGCAAGCGATACCCCTTTCGATTTAGAGAAGGTCACCACAGAAGCCCGAAAACAAGTTCCCAATCGCTTGACCACTTTAGAAGGGGGATTACCCAAGGTCTGGACTCATCAATTAGATCGCGCGACATTCGATAAATTGTTGAATAAAAAAGAGGCCCCTATTTTGACCGATCAATATGCCCCCGTTGACAATATCATGATGGAGATATTCCGCAATAAAAACAAATACACCATTCCCGTAACTTTACCGCCCCAACCCAGCGAAAAATAAATTACCCCGTGCATTGGGCGGCGATTGCAAGGGCAGCAGTTTCGACACGCAGGATGGTGGGACCTAAACTCACGGCTTGCCAACCCTGTTGAAGCGCCGCAGCGATTTCGTTATCAGAAAATCCCCCTTCGGGACCAACGGCATAGACGGCATTTCCGAGCCGAGGGGGGGGGGGGAGTTCCAAGGAAAGAAGCAGGGAAAACAAGTTGGGGGGCCGGCTGCTGAAACGAATCTCCGAGCCAAGGAAACGGAATTAGAATG
>CAZFDX010000414.1:0-2098 GCA_964518325.1 uncultured Alcaligenaceae bacterium
GTATATATATCTGTGAGCTTTCTTTCAACTGTTTTTCTCAGACTCACTTGAGGTGCTAGGATCACTCGGGTCATATCGGAGTGATAAAACTGAAACTTAGCCCCCCAATCGACCAAAAGAAACTCGGCCTCATGGACCTTCCGGCTACTCGGCGGACAATGCGGCAAGGCCGAGCGGTTCCCGACCCCTACAATCGGCGGAAAGGCCGTTGCTTGTCCCCCTAGTTGGCGGACGTAGGTTTCAATCGCATCGGTCAAATTCTTCTCGCTGTGTTCTGGTTGCATGGTCAAACGCAACAGGGCAAAGGCCGATTCGGCTACTTGGATGGCTTTGCGGAGGGTGCGAATTTCCCCTTCGTCCTTGAGGACTCGTAAGGATTCGACCCATCCCGAACAAGGGACGAAGTTAACTGCGGGGGCTAGTTCCTTAAGTCGTTCGTACTCCGCCAAGGTTAAGCCCGAGGCTTCGACCGCGACGTTATTCCAGCCGTGTTTGCTCACCACATGGGCAATCGCTTGGAAGGTGTTTTTGTCGTGTCCCCGAATGTAGGTTTCGATCCCTGAGCATTCTTCGGCAATTTGGACGGCGAAACGATCATCACTGATGAGAATCGTTTTTTTGGGCGTGACCAGTAGGAAGCTGCTATCACCGGTGAAGCCGGTCAAATAGTACAAGTGGATGCTCCGCGCCACGAGAAACGCGGTGTACCCCTTCTCTTTGAGCAATTGCTGTAACCGTTTGACCCGACCCGTAAAGGGAGACTTCGCCATACCGATCCTCAAGAAGAAATCATAGCATTACCATATGAATAAGTCGGGTGATTGGCATATCTCGCGGATGGTCCCCTAGTCGAGAAGGGCAAATTTGGCGGTAAAATGACGTAGGACGGTCGGAGCTTCCACGATGCGGACCCCTTTGATATTCTGACGATTATCAAATACTTCTCCGATGGCTTCAATAACGTAATCGATGTGAGATTGAGTATAGACCCGTCGGGGAATGGCCAACCGAACCAGTTGCATGGGAGGATGAATGGTGCGGCCGGTTTGGGGATCGAGTTTGCCGAACATGACACTGCCGATTTCGACGGCCCGAATCCCAGCATGACGGTAAAGTTCGCAGAGCAGGGCTTGGCCGGGAAATTGATCTGGGGTCGAATGCTCGCAAAAATGGGCCGCATCGATGTAAATGGCATGACCTCCGGGCGGTTCGACGATCCGAACCCCTCGCCGAATCAGCCCTTCGCCAAGGTAGGCAGTGCTGCGAATACGATATTCTAAATAGCCCTCGTCGAGTACTTCTTGAAAACCGTATGCCATCGCTTCGAGATCACGGCCTGCTAATCCTCCGTAAGTTACAAAGCCTTCGGTGAGAATGAGCAGATTCCCCGCCGCTTGAGCTTTTTGTGCATCGCGTAGCAGGAGCACTCCACCGATATTCACAAGGCCATCTTTCTTGGCGCTGATGGTCGCCCCATCGGCAAGCGAGAACATTTCTTGGGCAATTTCTTTGGCGGTCCGGTGCGATTGTCCTGACTCTCGAAGTTTTATCAGGTAGGCATTTTCAGCAAACCGACAAGCATCAAGGAACAAAGGAATGCCGTAACGATCGCAGATGCGGCGAATGGTCCGGATATTTTCGAGGCTTACGGGTTGCCCCCCCCCGCTATTGTTGGTGACTGTAATCATCACGAGGGGAACCCGTTCGACCCCGACCCGTTGGATGAGTTGTTCGAGTTTTTCTGGATCGAGATTTCCCTTGAACGGGTGTTTCGATTGTGGCTGTTTGCCTTCCTCGATCACCAAATCCACCGCTTCGGCACCGGTATGTTCGCAGTTGGCCCGTGTGGTGTCGAAGTGATTGTTGTTGGGAATGACTTTGCCCGGTCCACCGTATAACTCAAACAGAATTCGTTCGCTGGCGCGTCCTTGATGTGTGGGCACCACATAGGGCATTCCGGTCAGCTCTTTGATAACCTTTTCAAAGCGTTACCAACTTTTCGCGCCAGCGTACGTTACCTCCCCGCGAATCATTCCGCCGCCGTGGTCGCTACTCATCGCCGACGTCTCGCGATCTGTCAGCCGGTCGATCAACAAAT
>CAZFDX010000415.1:0-3363 GCA_964518325.1 uncultured Alcaligenaceae bacterium
CCGCAAGACCCCCCCAAAAAACAAGAGGGGATCGCATGGGATTTTCCCAAAGATGAAGGAGGGAATTTACTCAAAAAGCTATTAGAGCCTCGTGCCCCGACCTTGTTCAAAGATGCCGACAAAAGCCGTTATGTCGAACGGCCAATCCCCACGGCTTTAGCGGCCCCGAGTGTTGCCAAGCCACCTGTGAATCATCCCTTGTTAACGAAACAGGGACCGCCGCGAATCGAACCGACGCCACGTGCATTGCCGATGCCTTTTCCCGATTCGGCCACCCCATTGGACCCGTTGCTTCCGGTGCGATCTCCTTTTCCGACGGCTCCCTTGATCGATGCGAAAGCCAACGATCCTTCGGCACCGGCACCGCTTCCAAGTCTCGCGCGGCCGGAACCCAATCGCGCTCCGATTTATGACCCCACACCGGAGTATACGGCCAACCGAGTGATTTCTGTTGTTCTACCCTTGCGAACTGAAACCTCGCCCTATATCCGCATCACACTTCCCGAACCGACCGAAACGCTGATTCCCAAAACTCCCACCGTGCCAACCGATAACACACTCCCTTCGTTTGTCCCGCCACCGTTACCGGCACGACCTCAGTAAAGGCCATTCTTTCTCTGAGGTCAAAAGATTCAAAAGGTCGAAAGATTCCAAAGGTCGAAAGATTCAAAAGGGCGAAAGGTCGAAAGATTCAAAAGGTCATAAAGGAATCAGAGAAAAGGGAATCGATCTATCAAGGAAAAAGAAATCGTCTGAGAAGGGAATCGATCCATCAGGGGAAAAGGGAAGAAACTATGCAGAAAATCACACGAGACACCCCGCGAAAATTTGCTTTCGACTGGCGGGATGCACCGCTGCTGAAGGTGAAGGCAGGCGAATCGTTTGCTTTGGAAACGTGGGATGCTTCCTCGGGATTTTTTCGCACCCCCGAGGATAAGGCGATTCCTGCGAAACGTCCGGGGTTCGATCGCACGCCGCCTTTGGTCAATCCCATTGTGGGACCGATCGCAATTGAGGGGGCCGGCCCCAACACCACGTTGGCGGTGACCATCGAGGCTATTGAGGTGGAATCGTACTCTTGGGTGGCCGTCGGTCCCAATCGAGGCCCTTTAGGCGATTCCGTCAAATATCCCGATTGCTCGCAAGAATACACCACGAAGATTTTCCCTCATGAAGATTCTCCGAGTGGAAAGATAGTCCGCTTTAACGAAAAGGTCACTTGGCCGGTGACGCCTTTTGTGGGCACACTGGGAGTGGCCCCAGATCGCGAGGTTTGCACTTCGTTTGATGGTCAAGGCGATTGGGGCGGGAACTTGGATATTCGCGATTTCGCATCAGGAAATACGATTTTGTTGCCGGTTTATCATGAAGGGGGTTTGCTCTATCTAGGTGATGTGCATGCCAGCCAAGGAGATACCGAATTTTGTGGGACCGCAGCGGAAACCTGTGCGACCGTCCGGTTACACTGTGAGGTTCGGCCTCAGCGGGTAACGGGTTTGCGCATTATCAAGCCCCAGTCGATTGTTGCCGTGCATTCATGCCGTCCGTTGGAAGTGGCTGTGGAAACGGCCACCATCCGTCTGATCGATTGGCTCGTTTCCGAATATGGTTGGAAAGCCGTCGATGCCTATTGTTTGGTGAGTACCTGTCCCGATTTCCGAATCAACGTCTATCAGATGTGCCGGATGGGGAAACTCGGTTACGTTGCAGGTGCGGAAATTCCCAAAAAGTATTTGTAATTTCGGCACAGAGAAAGCAAAAGCAAACGTCCCTCTAGGAAAATGAAATCTTAGGAAGGTTGACTTTCTGGAAAATCCTCATATTGGTAATCAGAGAGCACCCATAGCTCAACTGGATAGAGCATCGGTCTACGGAACCGAAGGTTATAGGTTCGAATCCTATTGGGTGTATTGCTAACGATTCGCTTTACCCAAATCCATTCATCCATTCATCAAAAGTCACTCCAAACCCGTGTTTTTCTCGTTATACCCATAACGGTTGAGGCTTATCCCATTCGACCAAGGTTCTGTTCACGCTGACGCTTTTTGTGGGATCGTTTGCTTTTCGGTTGCATGCAACTTCCTCTTCAAGCCGAAAGGGATACTTACCCCAGTGAATCACTTAGGGCATAAGGTTTCCCGATCACTGAGATGCCTCTGGGGGTTTTCTCTCCAACGAGGGAGAATTTTGTTGACATTCTCTCATCATTTCGACATACTGTCAGAAATTCCTTCCATCCTAATCTCTTTTCTGGATCAGCTATGCTCTCCTTTTTTGGTAACACCCCGTTGGGACGACGCGAATTTCTCCGGATCGGTGGCTTAAGTCTGGGGGGATTGGCTTTACCTAATCTTCTTTCGGCTTCATCAAACGAAAGTGCCAAACCCCTGACCGATAAAAGTGTTATCTTCCTGCATCTGCATGGGGGACCTAGCCAAATCGAAACCTTTGATCCTAAGATGTCGGCTCCCGAAGGAATTCGCAGTGCCACGGGTGAAGTGAAGACCTCGATTCCAGGGGTTACCTTTGGGGGATCGTTCCCCAAGTTGGCTAAGTATGCCGATCGTTTGTCGATCGTGCGATCCTTCGTTACCGGTGATGGTAACCACGATATTAAACCGGTGGTTGGGAAAGATACCTTTGGTGCCAACCTTGGTACCATTTATTCCTACGTTGCTGGTGCGAATCGTGCGGAAAATGGTATGCCCACCAATGCGGCTTTGTTCCCGCAATCTGTGGACCCGAAAACGCAACCTCCGGTGACGGCCTTTGGGAATTTTCTTTCCCCCGGTTCGTTTGGTGCCAGTCATGCTCCTTTCATGCCCGGCGGTAAGGGCGATTTACAAAAGAATATGGCCCTGAATATCTCGATGGATCGGCTGGATGATCGACGATTGCTCCTTCGGGAACTGGATCGTTTGAAGGACACTATCGATAACACTACCCGATACGATCTTGATGCGACCCGTGAAAAAGCCCTAGACCTGATTCTCGGTGGGGTGGCAGATGCCTTTAATTTGGCCAAGGAAGACCCCAAAACGATTGCGAAATACGATACCGAGCCGTTGATCGAGATTGATAAGATCAACAAAAAATGGAACAACCATAAAAACTATGCCGATAATGCTCGGACCCTTGGTAAGTTATTGTTGCTGGCACGGCGACTCTGCGAGCGGGGCTGTGGCTTTGTGACCGTAACGACGAACTTTGTGTGGGATATGCACGCCGATGCGAATAACGCTACCATGACCGAAGGGATGAGCTATATGGGGCCGCCGTTGGATCATGCGGTTTCGGCATTTTTGGAGGACTTGCAGGCACGCGGTCTTTCGGACAAGATTCTTTTAGTGGCCTGTGGAGAGA
>CAZFDX010000416.1:0-2321 GCA_964518325.1 uncultured Alcaligenaceae bacterium
TCGTAACAGCCCCGTACCCCAATGGGATTCACATTCCCCCAGTATTCTTCCCGTTGAGGATGTTCGAGCGGGTCCCCATAACATTCACTGGTACTGGCCAGCAAATACCGAGCCTTTTTTTCTTTTGCGATCCCAAGGGTCACATGGGTTCCCATCGCCCCGACTTTCAAAGTTTGAATGGGATAATTGAGATAATCGACGGGACTGGCAGGGCTGGCAAAATGCAACACATTATCGATCGGCCCCGGAATTTTTAGGGGATTAGAAATATCGTGACCAATAAATTTGAAGCGGGGATGATCCCGAAACGTATCGAGGTTCGGAATCGAGCCGGTGATGAAATTGTCCACACAAACAACCTCATGCCCTTCCGCTAAAAATCGTTCGCACAAACGGGAACCAATAAACCCTGCTCCGCCCGTAATCAGAGTACGCATCCGTCACCTTTCCATGAAATCATCTTGAGCAGAACATGATAGCAATTTTGAGGGGAATTCGTATTCGGTTCGCGGACCGAGTCGAACTCGATGAGTAGGTGATTCCCGAAACTGCAGAAATCGAAGGAAACAGTTGGCATTTTAGAATTTTTCGATATCCCCTTCTTAACTCATGGAGAAACCGATATGTATAGGCTCTCTCTCTTCGGATTAATCATTGGGCTAGCTTCCTGTTGGGCAGAGGACCCCAAGAGTCAAGACAAATCAGAGGGATGGATTGATTTATTTAACAAGAAGGACCTCACGGGTTGGGTTATCGACGGACCCAAAGAATATAAAGATAAAACAGATAACAAAATGAAACCCCTTTGGGAAGTGACCGATGGAATGATCCACACCAGCGGGAAAGGGTTTGGTTTCCTCCGGTACGACAAGGAATTCAGCGATTTTCATCTTTTGGTGGAATATCGTCTCAGTAAGGAAAAAGACGTGAATAGTGGGATCGGGATTCGTACAATGGTCTTTGATCCGAAGAAATCGACCGATACGAGACCCTCCTTCTACTCCTACGAAGTGCAGTTGTTGGACGACAGTCATAAAACTCCCAATGAACATGCAACGGGTTCCTTGTACCGATATGTGGCACCGAAAAAGTTTGCCCATAAACCGGCCCCCGAGTGGAACACCATCGAGATAGAATGTATCGGTCCCAAAATTCGAGTGATAATGAATCAAGAAGAGGTGATTAACTTCGACCAAAATTCCAAAGAGGAATTGAAAAAGAAACCCCTCAAGGGTTACATCTGCCTTCAAAGTCACTCGGCCAACGTCGATTTCCGCACGATTCGTATAAAGGACTTATCAAAGAAGTAAAAGACTTGGAAAAGTTTGAATCACTATGAACGAACCATCAAACAACGAAAATCCGGAATCGACCACCCCGCCTAATGCATCGGTCGAGCAAGCCCCGTCTGCAGCGGATCAAACGCAACCTTCTAATGAAAATCCTGCCCGAGAGGAACGAGGTCCCCGAGGTAAGAAACCTTTTGGGCCAAGGCGTCCCCGTGAACCGCGAGAACAACGCCCTGTCGATCGGTTCGATGATTTTCGGGCAGGGGCACCCAAATTACACGAACTCGATCAAGATATTGAAGCCGAACTGGCCGCTGCCATGAGCGGGTACGATCCTTCGACCACCGTGGGATTAGCGGAACCGATTCAGCAAAATGCTCCGAAGGGAACCGTCAAATCGGGGCAACGCCATAAAGGAACCGTGATTAGCGTTCGGGGTATGGATGTGTTTATCGAGGTGCCCGGTGGTCGATCTCAGGGGTTAATGTCACTGGATCAATTTGACAAAAAGCCCGAGCCAGGCCAAGAAGTAGAATTTGTCGTCGATGGATTCGACTCGGCCAACGGTCTGTTGAAGCTCAGCAAAGTCGGGGCGGCTGTCCACGTCGATTGGTCCACCGTTCGAGTGGGGCAAATCGTGGAAGCTCGGGTGACCGGAGCGAACAAAGGGGGCCTGACGGTTGAGGTGAATGGAATCCGAGGATTTTTACCTTCGGGACAAGTGGCGTTGAATTTTATTCAAGACCTTTCGGCTTTTGTGAATCAACGTTTGACCGTGATTGTTACCGAGGCCAACCCCAGCGAACGTAACTTGGTGGTTAGTCGGAAAAAATTACTCTTGGCAGAGCGGGAGCAACAACAGGCGGAGTTTTGGGAAAAATTGGAAGAAGGCCAAATTCATCAAGGAACCGTGACCTCGCTTCAGTCCTACGGCGCCTTTGTGAATCTGGGGCCGACCGATGCCTTGTTACCCATTTCGGAAATCACTTGGGGGCGAGTCGGTGCCGTGGCCGATATTGTGAAGGTCGGGCA
>CAZFDX010000417.1:0-7555 GCA_964518325.1 uncultured Alcaligenaceae bacterium
GTGATACCAAGATCGATAATGCCAGTGACCCTCGGGAATATATTGTCCAAGCTGCTCAGGGCGATACGCTCAAAGAGATTGCGCAACGGGTGTACGGGGACCCGAACATGTGTGCCAAGATATTCGATGCGAATGAACGCCTCGACATTAACCCTCGGTTGGCACTTCCCAAGGGAACCCGTTTGATTTTACCCAAGTAGATCGAATGAGCGAGCTTTCTCGGCCCTCGTTCGTTTTCATGAACATTCCACCAATTGAACTACTTAATTCACATTCGGATAAGGTGGCATGAGCCAACCGGCTTTTTCTTCAATGAACTGGGCTGCAGCAAACAATGAGGCTTCTTGTCCCCTTGCGGCAACGAGTTGCACCGAAACGGGGAGTGTTTCGGTCGGAATGACGATCGGCACCGAGATCGTTGGCTGACCGGTAAAACTCCAAGGAGAGTTGAGACTGGGGTCACCGGTGGAATCCAGTAGAGGGGGTTCATCCAAGGTAGCAGGGAGTATCGCAACCGCATTATGCAGATATCGATCCATGAGGGAGGTAAAACTCCCTTGAAAAGCCTTGGCTATTTTCATCATGTTGTCATCAACCCGAAGCCCCTCTTCGATGAAGGCACTGATTTTGGGCGGATAACTCGAAGGGGATTTTGCCAATCGCGAGCCGTGAATCCAAGCACATTCGCGAGTCATAATGGTGCGATGATGCGTCAGGACCGAATCGAACTCCTGAGGCAGCGGCGTAGGCATAGCGTTCACACGCTCGGCAATTTCATGAACGAGTTGCCTAACCGAAGCAGTGGTTTTGGAGAGAATCGACCCCGTTGGATAAATCAATTGGGGAAGGGGCACCTCGGGCAAGGGACCAAGAATCGCCTCATAAAACAAGCGAAGGTCCGCAACATTTTCTGCCATGAACCCCGCATGATCGAATGAGGGAGCCAAAGGAACCACCCCCGCAAGGGAGATAGTGCCATAAGTGGGTTTACAAGAACAAACACTACAATAGGCTGCCGGTCGCGTGATCGAGCCACCCGTTTGGGTTCCGATGGCAGCCAAACACATTCCGGTAGCCACGGCCGCAGCCGAACCACTACTCGAACCTCCCGGGGTTCGTTGAATATCCCAAGGATTACGGGTCACCGAAGGATCAAAGGCCGCGTAAGGAGTGGTGACGGTTTTCCCAAGGATAATCGCCCCTAATTGACGAAGTTTCCCCACCAGCCAAGCATCTTCTCGGGCGGGAGTATGCGACCAATCCTTCACCCCCGCCCCTGTGATCTGACCCTCAATATCGAAAACATCCTTGATACCAACGGGGATTCCATGCAGAGGCCCCCGATCGTGCCCTTGGCGAAGTTCTTGTGTGAGTTGGGCCGCTTGATTCCGAGCCTGTGTTTCATCAACAGACACCCAAGCATGAACCTTCGGCTCGTAGCGTTCGATGTGTTGTAAGCAAGTCTCGATGAGAGCCGAGGGAGTATAATGTCCCTTGCGAAATAGCTCGGCATATTGGCGAATTAACATAACGTCATTGTATCCGTTGAGGAGCGAGTAGTCGAACCTTCGTTTGAAAGATTTTCGTTCAACCATCCATTTGCTGTGTCAAGGATTCATTAGTCGAACCTTCGTTTGAAAGATTTTGGTTTGACCATCGATGGATTCACTTGGAGATTAAAAGGATGATAAGAATACTCAACCCACCGACGAAAATGATTGCCGTGATAACCCCGATGAGGACATAGTTTTTCACTCGATTGACAGGGGGGGGAAAATCATCCTGCGAATCGATATGAATTGCGAATCGACTATCGGTCTTGGGTTCCACTTCGACGGCCGGATTATTCTGGGTCGCCGTTAATATCTGTTCGGGCAATGGCTCGACCAAGGGGGGGGGCATCAACAGAGCTTGGGCATCCCCCCCAACAAAAGGGGCCAAAGCCAGTGCCACTTGTTCGGGTTTTTGATAGCGGTCTTTGGGGTCTTTCGCGGTCATTTTTTTCAAGATATTCTTCACACCCTCGGGAAGATCAGCGCGTTTCGGCATTGGAAATTTCTCGGTCGCATGACGCACCAGTTTTTCCGTTGGTGTTCCCCCCACAAACGGGGGTTCCCCAGTCAGAAGAAAATAAAACGTACAGCCCAAAGAATAAATATCCGAGCGAGTATCGGCCAAACTGGGGTTCCGCGCTTGCTCGGGAGATAGATAATCGGGGGTACCGACGACAAGCCCATCCTGAGTGATGCGATTCACAGAATCCCCCAGATTTTGGCTCTCGGCTCGGGCCAAACCCATGTCGAGAATTTTGATGACCTCACCAGGGCCTAATAACAAATTGCTCGGTTTGATGTCGCGATGCACCATTCCTTTTTCATGGGCATGTTGCAAACCAAGGGCCGCTTGGCGAATATAATGACAGGCTTTATCAACACTTAATGGCCCCTGCTCGCGAACTAAATGCGAAAGTGTAGGACCATTCACATATTCCATAGCGTAAAAGTGATTATCGCCAAATTGGTCGGCATCGTAGGCCATGACGATATTTTCATGGGAGAGCTGCGCCGCGACCCGAATTTCCCGATGGAATCTTTTCACGGCATCGGGATTATCCAACTTCTCGCGGCGAATAATTTTAATTGCCACCTCTCGGCCCATTCGTTGATGCTTGGCGCGATAAACCTCGCCCATGCCCCCTTCCCCGATGCGATCTAAAAGAATGTATTGATTGACAAATAATTCTTGGGTTTTCCCCTTCCAAATTTGTTTGGCTTGCAAGGGAGTCAGCCACCCTTTTTTCACCAACGATTTGGCCTGCATTTCGGCATCGACCTCGGGAGATTGAGCTTCCGCTAACAGTTGGGTCACTTCGGAAGGCGAAAGCAATGTGGAATCCGCAATGGCTTGAGCAAATTTGAGGGCGCGTTCGCGATCCAAAGAATTCATAGCAAATGCCACAGGAACATCGAAAGTTGTATTATTAAGATACTCTGAAACCCTGAAAGGCCAACTTTATAAAAGATAATTTCATAATCGCTGGGAACCTCTGTTCCTACAGGGATAAGGTCAGGTAGCGGAAGGTAAGAAGGCGGGATAGAAATTCAGATACGAACCTACTCAGTGAAATAGCCAACGGGTTTGCCATTGGCCGCTTTCGCGAGAGGATGATTGTTGGGATAGGTCAAAAATTGTGGCGATCTCTGGTCTTGAATCACATTCACTTCCGTCTCGTTCGTGTCGAAGAACTGAACGGTTCCGGCGTTGACCCCTTTCTGGCGGAAGTTATTTTTGGAAGTGATCCATTGACCGTTGTAGCTTCCGTTCCCTTGCACCACTTGGCCGGACAGGAACAGGTTATCCTCGAACAGAAATTTCGTTTCGGGTTTGTTCATTAACGAAACATCCTCGAAGAAAATCCCTTTCCCAGTAGGCAAGAAGGTATTGTTCATGACATCCAGTCGCTGGGTCTGCTCGGCTTTGACTAATTTCTTGATGAAAATTGCATCGGTCGTTTGGAAGATTCGATTCTGGCGGATGCGGAGATCATCTGACGAGCCTTCCAGTGAAATCCCAAAACTAAATGGTCCTTCAATCCGGCAATGGTGAATATCAATGGATCGAGATAGATAAATCCGATTATTCGTAGGGGGATCACTACGAAGGGCAATACCCGTCGAGAATTTCCCTTGGTCTGGGGGCGAGCTGGCGAGGATTCGGACATTTTGGATGGTCATGGGGGCATTCCGATCTGCGATGCAATTGGTCAGCGTGATACCTGCCACCAGAGGATCATATATCTCAACATTATCAATCATTAAATTCGGGCAATGGCCGCCGACTCGGATTGCAGAATCGGCGTTTCGTGCGACTTGGAAAGTGATATTCTTCAGTTTGAGACCGTTAGAACCACTCAGTGCCAACAACGCATCGGGCTTGGAACCCACACTCGGGGGCGCCTTCCAAACGACTCTTTTGCCAGCTTGAGGTTCAATCGTAAGCCCTTCAAACCCCGTGGGAATCACGATCACCTCGCTGATCTCCTCATCTTGGAGGATGATCGTGGCTCCTTTATTTGAACCAACTGCTTGGATGGCCTCTCGCAATGTCGGGTAGGCGGCTCCTTTACCCACAACAAATTGTTTCGGGGAGTTATTCGGATTATCAGGCCGATTCGTACCATCTCCCGTATTTCTCAGGAAGAAGAACCAAACCCCAAAACCAACCGCACCAACGAAGAGCAAGAAAACCATTCCCAAAGCAACGAGTAGGGGGCCTTTCCCTTTGGCGCTTGTTCGTTTAACCCCTGATTGCGAGGAGCGTCTCCCCGACGGAGGATTCTCATCGAGTCCGTTTTTTTTGTCCTCGCCTCGCCGTTTACGATCCGTATCGCTGTGTCGGGTGTTGGTGGTTTCCAAAGCAACACTTTCCCAAATCGGCGGAGGAGTGGGAGCAATCGGCTGAGGGAATTCCTGTTTTGGTGTGGCTGGGGTAGTGTGAGTCGCCTCGACGGTTGGTCGGGAAGGAACCACATTCGGAGCGGGCGGAGGTGGAGGCGATTTTACTCCAGAATTCCCCTGCGAAACGCCTTGCGGTACCGAGGGGGGAGCGGAAGAAATTTTCGTCTTCGAGTCAACAGTGGTACTGAGCGGAATCCCTGCCACGGCAGGGGTGCGGGGAGCCATCACCACTTTGGGAGCAAGGCCACTGGAAGAACCCGAGTTTCCCAAAGCAGCGGAAGAGAGTACAGGCATTTCGTCATCGCTGGGGGGATAAATCGGTTCTTGGTTATAGGGCAAAATGGCCTCGGCTAATTCGTTCGGCGTTTGGTAGCGATCTTTAGGATTTTTGGCCATCATTTTTTCCAAGATGGCCACAATCGGTTCGGGAACATCAGGCCGCAAAACCCGAATCGATTTTGGTTCCTTTTGTTGATGCCAAAGAAGTTTTTGGGCGATCGTTCCCTCGGGAAAAGGAGGGCTTCCCGTCAACATGAAGTAAAAGGTGGCCCCCAGAGAATATATATCGGCCCTGCCATCGACGGTATGGCTATCGATGGCCTGCTCGGGCGCCAGATAATCTGCGGTACCAAGAACGCTTTCGTCATATTTCTTGGTCAGCAGGTCTTCATCATCGTTAAAAAATCGGGCAAGGCCGAGATCGAGAATTTTCACGACCCCTGTTCGATCCACGAGGATATTTCCGGGCTTAATATCGCGGTGGATCAGGCCGTTATCATGCGCACTTTGCAGGCCAACCGCTGCCCAGTACACATAGTGGCACGCCCGCAGCACATCGAGCTTTCCGGCCTTACGCACCAAATCTTGCAGGCTGCTCCCGTCAACATATTCCATGACGAGAAAATGTAGCGAATCTTCTTCATCAATATCGTAAGCTCGAACGATGTTGGGATGGTCGAGCGCTGCCACAGCGCGAGCTTCACGATAAAACCGTTCAAGGCTGGAAGGATCGTTGGCCTTAGACGTTGGAAGAACCTTCACGGCAACCCTGCGGCGCATGAGTTTGTGTTCACAAAGGAACACTTGCCCCATGCCCCCCGAGCCGAGCCTTTCGAGAACTTTATATTTACCGATGGTGAACCGTTTCCATCGCCCTTGCAGAAATTGTTCCGCTTGAAAATAAGTGAGTAGGCCATCGCGGACGAAGAGGCCGGCGATGTCGGCAAGAGGTAGTTTTCCTTCAGGGGAGTTTTTCAGTTTCACCAAATAAGGATTTAACCGATCATCTCCCAGCACACCGCTTTTGCGGATGAGGTCAGCAAATTCATCGAGAGACGCAGGTGATGGCATCGACTGATGGACCCCTTTGAGACCGATTCACTGAATAGTGAATTTACAGAAACTGAAAATAAATATAGAGCAAAATTCCAAATCGGTCACCCATGTTTGGAAAATCTTCGCAAAGGGAACAGAAATAATTCCCCTTGGATATTATAGCTTGGGTTTAGCAGGGGGATCGATAGCAAACAAGGCTTCGCGAACAGCTTTCCTAAGTTCCTGATCGGGATCGGCTAAAGTTTTTCGCAAGGCCGAACGGGCCGCGGCCGCGGCTGGCCCGTAATTAGCCAAGGCCTTTGCTGCGGCCCGACGAAGCTCAATATCGTTCCCCTCCAGATTCTCAATCGCGATCGGCACAACCGCGTTAGCACTTTCTTTCAGCAAGGAAATCGATTCCAAGGTTACCGCTTTGGTTTCACGATCCCCCGATTGCAGCAATTTTAATAATTTCGGGAATAAGACCTCTCCCCCATCACCTGCATAAACCACCGAAGCTCGCACTGCTGCATTCCGAACATCAATATCGGGATCGCCCAATAACTTAGCGATGGTTTCGATGACCGTTCCCTTCCCTTTGGAATCGAGTGCCGCAAAGTTCTTGTGCAATGCCCTCGCGGTGGTCCAACGCACAAACGGAGAGGCATCGGCAGAGGCTTGGGAGAGCGAGCTTCCAAGAGGAACACTGTCGGCGATATTTTCAAAGACCTCGGCGATGGCGAGACGAGTGTTCAAATCCTCGGATTTGAGAAGGTCGGTCAAAACGGATACCGAATTGGATAAGGGTTTCAACAATGGATCGGGCTTAATGCGGTTGGCAAGTTCTCGACGTGGTTTATCGGCTTGACCAAACCCTCGGGCGACTTTACTGAGCGTTTGGGCGGCAGCCGCTTTAATCTCGGGATGAGGGGAGTTTAACGCTTCGACGGTCAAATCCACTAACGGGGCTAATTGCTCGTTGGCAGGTTGAATCAAAATCACACGAGTTTTTTCCTCGGCCAATGTTCTTTGACCTGACACATCGGGTGGCAAAACCCCGAGCGCAATCACCTGAGCGATATTGCCCACTGCTTCGATTGCGAGTTTCTGAACTTCCCGATCGGCAGATTTCAACCCCAAGGATAGGCTGGGTTTAACGGTTTCGATTTCACCTGCAAAGTATCCAAATCGGCGACCAAACTCCTTCGATAACAACGCATTGAGTTCTTTCGGGTCCAAAAGGGTCTGAAAATCGACCTCTCTAATACCGATGAAAACATAGCTAGCGGAATCCCAGCACTTCGAGAGAATTTCTGCTGCAATCCGCTGACGAGTTTTATCGTCAGACTCTAAGGCAGCTCGAAAGAAAGCCACTTTTCTTGGTTCGATTTTTCCATTCACGGGGCCAAGGTCACGGCTGAGAGCTTGACCGACTAACGCAAATTCCTCGGCAGTTAAATTCGGTTTCGTATCGAGGTAATCTAATACAGCGTTTGTGATTTCTGCGGACCATTGGTCTGCCGAAAGGGCAATTGCAATGCCGCTCATTCGTCGTTCGGTTGGGCCGGTGCGTACCATCTCCGCAACCGCATTCAGATTCACCGTGGATTTATCGGCTTTCGAGGCAAAAGGATCGATTCGGGGGATAGGAGAAATACCTTGGGACATCGCCGAGGTGCAGATGGCACCAAACATAAATGAGGTACAAAAAAAACGAATCATGTGGAAACCATCAATTTGAAACCCTTTGGAAACCAGAATTCCTCACCTATATACTATCAGAC
>CAZFDX010000418.1:0-3364 GCA_964518325.1 uncultured Alcaligenaceae bacterium
AAGTTCATCTTCCTTTTTCTTACTGAGTCCGAGGAGACGAGTTTTTTCGAGATTTTGTTCATCCCGCTCGACCTTCAGGAGAGCGATTTTTCCTTCAAGGTCTTCAATCCAGCGTGCCAATTTCCCCGATTCATCCAAGGCAGCGAGCTTCGTTCGCGTTTCTGCTTCAAGGTCCGACTTGGTTTTTTCAAGGTCTTCGCGTGTTTTGACAAGAGCAGTTGCCGCCTGAGCTGATTCCATCGCACTGAAGGCCGCCTCCCGAGTTTTGAGCAACCAAAGTAAGGTCACACAACCCAGCGTGCAACAAAACACATCGAGCATCCACATGCTGACCAAGGTCGGTTGTTTATGTCGCGTTCGCATCATCGATTAACCTTTACTAGTCGAGGAAGAGACAGAGGGGTTCGGACGAGAAAGCAACCGAGGGTCCACCCGTGGCGGGAGCGGGATCGCCGTATCGAGATGGGTTTTCGGCAGTTCCCCTGCGGCAGCACGAGTCGCTAAATAGCAGGCAGCATGGGCACCGGCTTCGGAGTGTAGCACCCGCACTGCGGTGCGGTCCGAACTATTTTTATGAAGAGCCAAAGCGAATCCGGGAAGCAACCCTGCTGCGGCCGTAAGCCAAATCGCGCGTGGAATCCCCGCATCGTTGGGGCCAGCCAAGAAGGGTCGGGCTTCCACGATGGCTGCGGCACACAGCGAGCTACAAAACGCGTCCAGATCGGCTTGGGTCAGGATCAAATCTTGATACCAATGGGCAGCGCGGACGATAATCTCTGCACGTTGGCCGGCTCGCGCTCGCTCCAAACACGGTTCGATCTGCTCGAATAAATCTTGTTCGGCATCGGCCGAGTCGCGGGGGTCGCGGCGGCAAGCTCGAACACACCGGTCCGAAATCGCATCTAGGAGTTTGTTATTCCACAAACGCCAACCGAGATGAGGAATCGACACCGAATTGATCGAGCGAACTTCGGCCTCGTCGATTCGGATCGTGTTGAACATCAGGGCGTGTTCATCCACATCGACAATCACCACATAGCCGGGCATCCCTTGGGACGAATTCCCCGAAGAAGAAGATGGAGCAGCCAGAAAGGAGGCCGCCCTTTCCGCAGCAAGAGCGAGCGGAAGTGTCGCAGTGCCATTCAGGCGGATTTTACTTTTCTCGGCGAGGACGTTGAACCGTTGCACCTGCGATAACGAAAGATAGTTCGGAAGAACGAACCAAGACCCCTCGAACACCGAAAGGGGCTTTGCGATGTGATCGAAAACCAACCCAAGGGCTGAATCGGCAGTGAGATTGTGCCGACCATTTTTCCACGATTTGGGCTGCCCTAATTCCGGCAGATAGCGATCACAGATCACATGGGGAGCTTTACGAACCACCCCCAAGGCCCCCTGCCCCAAGACGGGTGTTTTTTTCTCCATGGAAATGACTAGGCGTAGCTCGGAACGAGGTTCTTCCAGTGGAATGAGTTTCCCCCGTGCGGAACCTGCCTCTGTTGCCAGTACCCGTGTGGAATTGAGTTCGACACCGGCAGGCCCCCGACCGCTGGCCCGTTCACTATTCGATTTCGACCATTGGAATAAAGCCATGGCAGTTAGTCCCTTTCTGCGTAGGCAGTTTCAGGTTGTGGATCATACAAGCGCAGTAACAAATGCTCTTGGCAGTATTGTTGGCAATCGATCACCAATAATTCTTCGGCCCGTTGAACGACGTGGAGCAAATACATCAGGACAACGCTCAGGGCCAAGGCAACAAACGTACAATCAAAGGCAATGGCCAGTTGTTCGGTCACTTGTTTGATAAAGTCGGCATCGGTCTGGTTCCCTGCTTTGCTCATGCCCCCTGCCAAGCCTCGGACGGTACCTAAAAAGCCCAAAGCGGGAATCGCCCAAGTCAGATACGAGATGGTGGACATACTGGTAACGAGTCGGCTTTGTTCCACTTCGGCTTGGGTCCGTACCACCTCGCTGACATCGTTGGCTTTGCGACTGGTCGCAAATTTCGTCAGGGCCATTTGGATCATTTTGGCGAGCATGAACGGTCGGCCTCGGGTTATGGCTTCGATCTTTCGATTCAGGGGCCGAGCATCTTCGGGCAGAATGCGCGCCCCTTCTTCCGTTGGCAGAATATCCAAATGAAAGGCCTGACGTTGACGGGCCACCTCACGATAGCGCCGCAACAACATCATCGCCGACCACACAAAACACAGGTAACAAGCAATCTGTTCGGGACCCAATAATAAACGGGCCACTCGTTCGGGGTCCCGCCAACTTTTTAATTCCCCAGAACTCATGGGATTAGGGACAAATCGAAGCCACAGCGGAATGGTAATGCCCCCGACGAGGACGAGGGCCAAGACCAGCCACAGCCATTCTCGGGGGAGTTTGTGGGTTGAATTCACACTCATGGAGTTGTATCTCACGGAGGTCGAATCTAGGTGGTTTTTCTGGGCCGTTTTTGTCAGTATTCAATCAATCTAGGCTTCGCAATTTTTACAACGATTAATTGTGCCAGCAAAGTCAAGACTTAGCAAGATCGATCCGATTGAGAAAGTCGTAACTCATGATAAGATAGGCACACAAGCCTTTCTTGGGTTTGCCCATGACATAATTATACTAAGTTTGGAGAAGAGTCCCAGTGAGTGGCGGGAAACGATTTAGCCCCCAGATCGTCAAAGTGGGTGGCTCTCTTTTTGATTGGGAATTATTCCGAAGTCGTTTATCTGAATGGGTTTCGGTTCAGGATGCCCCTCTCTGTTTGGTTGCCGGTGGGGGAGATGCCGCCGATGCAATCCGTAAACTCCATACAATCCATAAACTTTCTGAAGTCGATTCGCATTGGCTCGCGATTCGGGCCATGACTTTACACGCTCATTTCCTTAATCGACTCTTAGAGTGGCCGGTCGTCTCGCATTGGGATCGGCAATCGCGTGCCATCCTCGACCCGTTTGAATTCTGTCTCCAAGATAGCCAAACGGAAACCCCTTTGCCCCACACTTGGCAAGTAACCAGCGATAGTATTGCTGCCCAAGTGGCCCTGACCTACCAAGTCGAATTGACACTTTTGAAATCGATTGATCTTCCCAAGGGAATCTCTTGGAAACAGGCCGCCGAGAGCGGTTTCGTCGATCCTGCTTTTCCCGATTTTGTTGAGCAGGGGCTTTGTGTCCATTGGGTGAATCTGCGGAAATCGGGCGAGCCGTAAATTCGTTTTTCACTCGATTCGGCTCGGATCGCGACCCAAGATTCACCCCCTCTCGATACTTTCTCTCGTGGGCGTTTTTTCTTCCTTGGTACGTTTCGGCCTTGGTGCGTTTCGGCAGTGGTGCCTTTTGTTCCTTGGTTCGTTTCGGCCTTGGTG
>CAZFDX010000419.1:0-10264 GCA_964518325.1 uncultured Alcaligenaceae bacterium
GAGATCAGCGAAAATGCCGACTTCGTGTTCTCGATCGCGGTACAGAAGCCGGAGGTTATCGACGAGGAGAGTGATGTAATCGAAGTGGATTTGCGATTCGGCCAATCGTTCCTCCGGATGAGCAGGGTATTCGATGTCGGGTAATTCGGTGAGATCGATGTTCCTCATCGTGCGGTCTCCTTGGGATAGGGCCATTATATCACACAAGAAGGATAGCCTGAAAGTGTGCCGTGTTTCTGGATTGGTTGTTCGTCAAAATTTCGTTCAGATAAGACACTTGTGAGATTCGCAGTCCATGAATGCGGGTCTGTTACCGAAAGCCTGAGGGGATCGATCTGACCCCTGATTTTCACGTTCATTAAGTCCAATTCTGCAGTGTCTCATTCATTTTCTCACGCACTTCATTCGGGATCGATTCTCCGAGAATTTTTTCGAGATGGATACAGGCAATCGCTACAATCACTTGCAGCGGGTTGATGGTGGGGACATTTCGACTTTCTGCTTCGGTATGGAAGGCCCCCACGTTAGGGAACTGAGAAAGATCGAAAACCACCATCGTCGGTTTCAAATATCCGGGATGAATCGAAAACTCTTCGCCTTGGGAATCTTTCGTGAGCAGAAGAAGATCGTGATTTGTCGAGTAAATGGCCTCCCGCAGGACGTGCCGACCGGTAAAGGTTTGGGCCAACTTTTGACCGGCTTCTTTGGTTTTCTCTGCAAAAATGAGGGACATTCCTTCTTGTTTGAGAAGAGGGGCAATCATTCGTGTCATTGCCCCCCCCCCGACAAAAAGTACGGTGCGACCTTTCAGCGGTTCTTCCGTCCCCCAGCGTTCACTCACGGCGTTCAACAAGGTTTGTTTCACGGCAGGACCAAATAGATTTGATGCGGTCCAATTGCCATCGGTGGGGGCTGCAAAATCTGCGGCAGCGATGGGTGGTTTGGCGCTATCATCCATGACTGCGAGTTCATGAAGGCGTTCCCAACAACTTTCATCAAAAGAAACCCCTTGGAGACGGACGGCATCGGCAATTTTGCGGAACGTTTTTAGACTACCGACTTGGATCGGTAAAACGCGATGGGGTTTCCCAAGGGCAGCGAGTCCACTGTTAATCAATGCGGATAAAAGAAACGAACGATCGTCGGTGCCGGTGACCCCCACAAAACGAGTTGGTTTCCCAATATCGCGGAACAAATAACCTTCGGTTAACTGTCGGATGTTCGCTTGACCTTCATAGGCTTCCATGCCCCGTTCGAGACAGGCTTCGCACCAAGGGGCACCAATTTTCTGCCCCAATAATGGGAAGAAACGGCCTGCGTACCCTAGGCCTGTGATGACAGTGGGGATGGTCGGCTTGTTCAGAATTTGAACCAAGGGCCACGCTTCTTCGGGGGTGCTGGCCCGACAGGTGAGGCGGATGATGTCCGGCTTTTTCGTGAGCATCTCCTTGTAGATGTCGGCGATGTCGGAAGGCACCTCGGAACGGTTGGTGTAAGAAATGACCCGTTTGCACCCTGGAAAGGGGCGAATTTGATCGGCTATGTCGAGTTCGATATCGACATAGTCTGCTTTCGAGATGATCGCGGTTCTTAGAAGGGTCAGGCGTTCTTCTTCGGTGCCGCTCCATTGGCCCCCATCTTTGGGACGCTTGCATGAGAACATGAGGGGGGTTTTTTTGGCAGAAATGATTTCACTGAGATTGGCGTCTTTCTCAAAGACATCCAGCCGAATTTCTACTAAATCGGCCCCTAAGAAATAAGCGTTGAGCATATCGGCCAACGCCATCCGCCGCGACTCTTGCGTAATGGTCACCAGTATCATGTTAGGCCTACCTAGAGATGTTGTTTCCCAATGAGATACACAATCGCAAAGGATTGGGTAGGTGCCTCTCGAAAATGGATACCACTTACCATTCTCGTCCCATCCATCACTGAGGGCACAGGCAACCTCTTCGCACACCTACGACCGGAACCCTTTGAATCAAGCTCAATGCTCTTCCTTGGAAACGGATTCCGCAACGTCTGTGACTTCTCAGAGTTCTTCAACGCCTGAGGAGAAACTCTTTCGAGTTGATAAGTCCCCAAGCAATATCTTCGAGTGCTTGTCGGCGGTTGCTGGCTTTGTCGAGATAACTCCCCAATTTCTCCGCTTCCGAGGGGGTTGGTTTCCGAGTTAAGGCAGCCAGAAACAGCGTTTCGATCATCTCGTTGGTTGCGGTTTGTTGGTCTAGCATTTTACCAAGGCGATTCTCGGGTTCCGTCAATAACGAGTTGACTAACTCGCCGGCGATGAGTTGGGCCGTTTGAGAAAGCCCCATATCGTCGGAGCGTTCACACTCACAGGTTAACAGGCGTTCGGGTTTCCCGAACGGTTTCAAGAATTTTTCGGCCATATTATTTCGGCCCGTCCGTCGAAGGTCTTGCGGCAAGGCAGCGAGTTGACCGGCCCGAGTCCCTTTGGGATAGCCGTAAAATTTCGGGGTTGTTTGTAGCACGGAGGAAACCGCATCGAGGAGTTGTTCTGCTTCCAGAGGTTGGATGAACGCCAGAGAGAAATGGGTTTGCTAGGCGGGGATTTTGGGATCGCCCAGCGAGGAGCGTTGGTAGGTTTGGAACGTGAGAATAGTCCGTAGCAATTTCCGAAGATCGAAACCTTGTTGAATAAATTGCTGTGTTAATACCTCAAGGAGTTCGACATTTACAGGGGGATTCGTTGCACGAAAATCGTCATTGGGTTCGACCAGCCCCTTTCCGAACAGATGATACCAAACCCGATTCACTTGAGCTTTGGCAAAGAAGGGATTTTTCGGATCGGCCACCCAATCGGCCAAGGATTCCAAGGGATCCATTTCGGGAGAAATTGGGGTGGTGGCATCCAGAACACGGGGGGACATCACTTCTCCTGTGCGGGGATGTTTCAGGCCCCCTTGTCGTTTCAGGTATATGATTTGTTCTCCGTCGAATTCGTGGCTATCGAGTTGATCGCGTCGCGAATTATTCAGCAGGCGATAATCGATCCTCCCAAAATGGGCAGCGAATTCGTGGTAATCGTCTTGAGTCCAACGATCGAAAGGATGATTATGGCATTTGGCACAACCGATGCGGATCCCCAAAAACACTTGGGCCACCGCTTCGGCCCGCCCATACGGTTCACGAATCGCACGATAAAAACTGGTGGCAGGATTGGTGTAGCTGCTTCCCTTGGCCGAGAGAATTTCGCGAGCGATCTCGTTCAACGGTTTGCCATCGCGGAACGATTGCCGTAAATACTCTTGAAAGACCCGTACTCCTTTTCGATCGAGGCTCTTTTCCTCATTGCGGAGCAGATCGCCCCATTTTTGCGCCATGTATTCGGCAAATTCGGGGCGTGTGAGTAACTCGTCAATCAAACGATTTCGTTTTTCTTCATTAGGTGTGGAATCGTTTAAGAAGCGGCGAGCTTCTTCCGCACTTGGGAGAACCCCCAAAAGATCGAGGTACACCCGTCGTAGGAACATCGGATCGTCCGCGATCGGTGCGGGGGTGATGCGTAACAATTCGAGTTGAGCATGAACTTTCTGATCGACTACATGATTGGTTTGCGGGAGGGAAACTTTGGCCCGTTCGGGAAGGAAATAGACCGGAACCGGAACCTGTTTATCGAGATAGCGCACGACGATGTTCAATTCGCCATCGCCCACTTTGTGAATTTGGCCCTCGTTGGAGATTTTAGCGACGCCCAACACGGTGGGTTCGTAAACCGCCAAAGCTCGCACATCTTTTTGGGAACCATCGCTGAAATGGGCCACTACTTTGAGATCGAATTGTGCCCGCGTACCGAAGGAAATATGCTCGCGAGGGGACACCTCAAGGTTTTTCAGCTTGGGCAATCCTTCGCCATCATCAGGGCAACCGGCGGCAATCCAGTTTTTGAGAATCGCGTAGTCCAACGAGTCTTTGCTAAATCGGGGACCACCTTCATGAGGGACCGAACCAACCGCTTTCTTAAGGATCAGGCTTTCTTCTGGCTGACTGACACTCACACGCCGAGCTAAACTATCGCGGGTGAGAATCTCTCGATCGGTCAGGGGGTCTTCTCCCCGTAGTGAAAGTTTCAGGCCCCCTTTCCCATTCAAATTCCCATGACAGGCCCCTTGGTTGCATCCTGCCCGTGTCAAGACCGGAATCACTTCATGTCGAAAGGAGGGGCTTTGGGCCGAAGCGAACGAAGTCAAAAGGAACAGGGATAGGAATGCGAGTCGCATAGTTCCACATTAGGTAGGAAGGAAGAACTTTTAATAAATAGGATAACGAGTTTTTACGGAAATTACCAGACAAAAAGCCGACAACCCGCACCCGTTTCGTGAAAGATCGAGGCAGAATCGATGGTGATTCCCGTGATGAGCAATTTGCGGCGTAAAACGTATGCTATCGTGCCGAAGGAATAAGCGAGAATCGAATTCGGTGCCGGCCAGTACAGGGGAATCTTCGCGGTCTCAATTCCGAATGTCTCAATTCCGAATCTGGCACAGGGGAATCTTCGAGAGAAGAAAGGTGAGCTTAGATCAGAATCTCCTTAATCACACGGCACTTGCCTTCCACGCCAATCAGGCGATCGTTTAACCCCTTATTGGGGTAGGTCAATTTCCAAGCATCGAGTCCCACCAAATGCAAAAGGGTTGCTTGAATATCCCGAATATCGACTTCACCTTCTTTAGCGTAGTAACCAATATCATCGGTCACACCGTAGGAGAGGCCGGGCTTGATGCCGCCGCCGGCCATCATCATGGTGAACGCATAGGGATGATGATCGCGTCCGATGTACTGTTGGCCTGCCGTATTTTGTTGCATGGGGGTACGGCCAAATTCCCCCCCCCAAATCACCAAGGTGCTGTCGAGTAAACCGCGATTTTTCAGGTCCGTGATAAGGCCGGTAATCGCTTTATCAATTTGTTGAATTTTGATCGGCAAAGTATTGGTAATATCCTCTCCAGGGCTGACACCATGATGATCCCAACCCCAATCGTACAACTGCACGAAGCGCACACCGGCTTCGACTAATCGGCGAGCTAAAAGGCAGTTATTCGCAAATGAAGGATCGTTCCCCTTGTAATGGGCACGGGGGTCGTCTTGTCGATCGGAATCGGGGATATAGCCGGGAACGGCCCCATACAGTTCTAGGGTTTGCTTCGTTTCTTTGCTAAGGTCCATCGCTTTGGGCACGGACGATTGCATTCGATAGGCCAATTCGTATTGTTCGATACGGGTTTGAGTTTCGGGGTCCCCTTGGCTTTCGTAGTGAAGTTTGTTTAGCTCCCGAAGGGTATCAAGGCTTTCGCGACGGCCTCGATCATCTAAGCCATTGGGGTTCGACAAGAACAACACGGGGTCACCTTGGGAACGGCACTGAACCCCTTGGTAGACACTCGGCAGAAGCCCACTTCCCCAAATGCTTTTGCCGGCATCCACGGTGCGCCCCCCCGAGGAAAGCACGATAAAACCTGGTAAATCTCGATTCACCGAACCCAAACCGTAGGTTACCCACGAGCCCAACGAGGCGCCGCCGAATAACGAGGTTCCCGTGTGCATGAGCAATTGGGCGGGGGCATGATTGAATTGATCGGTCTTGACTCCTTTGACAAACGTAATGTCGTCGGCCACTTTGGGTAGATGCTTCCACAATTCCGAAAGCCAAGCGCCCGATTTGCCACACTGTTGGAAGCGGTAGGGGCTTCCCAGCAAGTTCGGCACACCACGAATAAAGGCAAACCGTTTCCCTTTGAGATATTCCTCCGGACAGGGCTTGCCCGAAAATCGAACCAAAGTCGGTTTCGGATCGAATAAGTCCAATTGGCTGGGCGCTCCTGCCATGTGCAGGAAGATGACGCTTTTGGCTTTGCCGAAGGAGAGCGGTTTTTTCTCTTCCGGTGTCGTCGGGAGGCTCTGTGTGTTATCTTTCGCCGTAGTGGGAATATCGCGATGGAGCATTGAGGTGAGCGCAATAGAACCTAAAGCGATCCCCGACTTCCCGAGGAAAGTTCGACGGGTCAGGTTTTTCCAGAAAAAATGTGTGTTGTGCAAGGCTTTTCCTCAACCGGTTCGCACTTGGATCATTGCTAACCTATCTTTCATTTTAGTCAAACCAATCAGAAAACGAAACCCCAGCTACGGAAATGCCCCCCCGAGTTGTTACGCTTTCCGGTGAGAAGCTGAGCCGAGTTGTTACGCTTTCCGATCGGCAAGGCGGGTTCGCACTCGGGCTAAAATTTGGGAATGATCGAAGGCCAAGGGGGGCAATTCCTCCAACGGGAATAAGCGAACTTCTGCGGCGTCATCACCGGCACGGGGCCGGATTTCTTGGGGGGCAACCCGTGCTAAATAGACAATCGAAATGGTCCAACCTCGGGGGTCTCGGCCTGGATCGCCGCAGGCGCAGAGTTGTTCTAATTCGGAAACCTCGACAGCGGTTTCTTCACGAAGTTCTCGCTGGGCGGCTTGCAGTAAGGTTTCGCCCTCATCCACAAAGCCTCCGGGCAAGGCCCAGTGCCCAGCATAGGGGGGATGATGCCGACGAATGAGCAACACCGATGGTTTTTCTTCACGGGTCACAATGGCAATATCCACAGTGACGGCAGGTCTTGGAAAATCGTAGCAATAGGTCCCGCGAGTCGCTGCCATGTTCGTTACTCAACCAGAAAAGCTCAAAATCACACGGATTGATTACAATTGTCCTTCGACACCTAATTGATGGAAGTAGTGTTGCACCTGATCTTGATTTTCTAACAACCAATCGATGGTGGGTTCGTGATTCAAGGCTTTACGAATCACCTTAACCGTGGCCTCGCGATGGATGTTGAAGAGGGTCACATGATCGACTTTCTCAACGCTTAGGATAACGGGGTCTAACCACACCGAATAAATAATCCCCAGCTCGTGGGCTTTCTCTTTGGGTATGATCCCTTGACGAACCGCATCCAGAACCCCATGAGCAATCGCTGCTTGCACCGTCCCCATGAGAATGTTGGTGTAACGGGCTTCCTTCACGGTGACCTTGCTCACCATCAGCGTGGCAGGTTTCACTTGAACATCGCTATTCAGCAACGCAAAAACGCGGGTATGCCCTTTGACTTGATCGCCCACGAGTTGAGCCAAGGCGATGCCCACCGGACCATCGAGTTCACCAATCACGATTTCAGGTTCCGCACACAAGTAGGCTTCGTCCCCTTCGACTAGGGCTTCGCCGGTTCTTAATCCGATTCGCAACGACATGAGAAAATTTCCTTCCGTCTTAATTAACGCTCATCTTGGGCTGTCTGACCTAATTTTTTCCTTGTTAATTCTCTCGAAAGGGGGGGGCATTAAATGGTGACCATTGTACCAATCGGATGCCCTAACACGGCCCGCTCGATATTTCCTTCTTTCTTGTAATTGAAGACTAATATAGGCAGATTGTGTTGCTGACAGGTGGCGATGCCTTGCAGGTCCATCACCTTAAGTTGTTTATCAAGTACTTGCTTGAACGTCAAATGGTCATAGCGAACCGCATGGGGATTTTTTTCGGGGTCTTCGGTGTAAATGCCATCGACTCGGGTAGCTTTTAACAACACGTCGGCTTTGATTTCCACCCCGCGATTGGCTGCTGCGGTATCGGTCGTCACGTTGGGGTTACCGGTTCCCCCTGCGAGGATCACGATTCGTTTTTTCTCTAAATGGCGGATTGCTCGGCGACGGATATAAAACTCGGCAACGGAATCGACCCGCAGCGATGACATGAGGCGAACTTCTAGCCCTATTTTCTCAAGGGTTTCCATAAGGGCCAACCCGTTAATGATGGTCGCTAACATACCCATATGGTCGGCGGTCACTTTATCGATGATCTCACCTTGAGCCGAGAATTGGGCACCCCGAAGAATATTCCCCCCCCCTACGACGATGGCGATTTCCACGCCCATTTCATGGACCTTTTTGATTTGTTTGGCGATGTTGATTGTCTCATCCAAACTAATACCGGTTTGGCCACCGTGACCAAATGCCTCCCCGCTCATCTTCAGAAGGATACGGTTGTATTTCGGTTTCACAGCTTCGTTCATTTCATTCTCGTAGGGGATCAATACTTTGGGGATCGTTTTATTAAGATAGGATTCCTCACGGGTCTTAGCAACCACACAATTCGATTCCCAACATCAACACGATTCGATTTCCCCCCCCCTGTACTTTATTTTCACAGGGAGCACCCTACGCTTCTTCATTCCGAGAAAGACCCAGCCACAGAACGAAGATGTTTCGATCTCAGCCCTTGATCGAAGGCCCTCTCGGATCGATCTGACCAATCTGACCGATCTGACGAATCTGACCAATCTGCCCGAGTGGTTCCGTTGAAACACCCGTTTCATGGGCAGGGGGTTGTTTGGCCAACAAGAAGCCCAGATAGGCCACATATACCGAGGATAAAATCAGCCCATGCCAGCGCTTAACTTGGGTGCCACCGAGAAGAATCGGAAACATGAGCAAGGTCACGCCCATCATCCACCAAGAATCGTTTTGGATCAAGGCGGCTTCTACCGGAAGGGGCGAAACCAAAGAACTAATTCCAAGGATCATGAGAATGTTGAATAGGTTCGAGCCAATCACATTCCCAACTGCAATATCGGTTCGTCCGCGATAGATGGCAATGACGGTGGCAACGAATTCCGGTAAGCCGGTGCCGACCGAGACAATAGTCAGACCGATGATTCGCTCGGAAACCTCAAGGCGACGGGCCAACTCCACGGCCCCTTGCACGGTGAAATGCCCCCCCCCTGCTAATAAGAGTGAACCGAAAATGACCAACCCGATACAAAGCCACAGGTTGGGATTGGTATGCGAGGGGGTTAGTTCTTCGACTTCGCCTTGCACTTCTTTTTGCTCGACTTTCGTGAGTTGTTGACGGACCAAGCTAACCATGTAACTGGTGAAGCCCACATAAATCGCCACGCACAACACCGCATCGAGCCGGTTCACCTGACCATCTTGCACAATCACCAAGCAAAGCAGGGTCACCAGAACCAAAACGGGATATTCCAGCCAGATGGTCCCACCGGTAAAGCGCAAAGGGCGTATCAAGGCACACAGGCCCAAAACGCCGGCGATATTGAAGATATTCGAGCCAATCACGTTGGAGACAGCAATATCGGCCTTATCATCGAAAGCGGCGGCTGCGCTAACCGCTAATTCCGGAACCGAGGTTCCTGCAGCGACTACGGTCAAGCCAATCACCGCAGGGGTTAGGCGAACTAATGTTGCTAGCCCCACGGCCCCACGAAGTAAGGTTTCTCCCCCAGCGACCAGAAGAAAAATTCCAAGTACGATAAATCCTAAAGCAAGCAGCAAGGGATGATCCTCCGAGGTAGGGTGGGGGCTATTGGACACGTTCCGATTTCCGAGGAAGCCTTTTTTTTGGCTATTTGGTTATTTAGATATACGGCTATTTGGCTAAACGGCTCAACCGTGTTCCTATTTCAAATCAGACGCAGATTTTAGACTGTAGAGGGATATTCTGCAAGTGATATTAAATCAGGCGGGTTGTTCCGTGAGGATGGTATCGGGAAGAAGTTTTTTCGTTGACTGGATCAATCAATCGAAGGATCGACGAAGCCGAAGAGGGAATTAGGTCATTTGCTTTTGGCGACGATGCCGACGGCGGCGGCGACGTTTGGGGGTGACGATTTCTATTGGTTCTTCGAGTTGTTCCCTTTCATGTTGACGGGTGGGGTCGCTCATCCCTTCGGGCCAAATATGGAATCCGCCACGATAGAGAAAACCTTCGGAAAAAATTTTCCACGTTCCCCAAATTCCTTGTCCTTCGTTGAATCCTCGGTAGTGGACGGAATGTCTGCCGTGATATTGCTTGACCCATTGGCAATGACCCGTTTCGACATCATAATTCCCGACGATGGAAAACGAACCGACCGAATCTGCCCCCTCGCCGCTCATGATACCGGAACAGAAATGCAATCGCAGTTCCATGGCATGGCGGGTGGTATCGTGACCGTACAAAAAATACCCCTTCCAAGGACCCGAAGGGAAACGGGGATCGCTCTCGGTAGTGGAGGATTCGGATTCCATAGCTTTATCTCAAGGATCATACCACCTTGCGCTATCTTATACCACAAGTAAATAGGAAGGCGATATAGTTCCCCAACGAAACTCCCTTCGTGGGTTGGATCGCTCGGCTGATGCTTTCATTCTGAGTGCATTAGATAAGCCCTTGGAACGATCGATCCTCTTTCCTTGGAATGCTCCAGAT
>CAZFDX010000420.1:0-6587 GCA_964518325.1 uncultured Alcaligenaceae bacterium
AGCCAGAACCGATTCCCCAACCGCCCCCAGCGCGATGCTGGCCACCGTGATTCCTAATTGAGCGGCCGCCACCGAACGATCTAAATCTTCATGCGCTTTCCAGACCGATTGGGCACCACGAACCCCTTGCTTCACTAGCTCTTCGATACGGGTTTTCCGCATGGCCACGAGTGCAAATTCAATGGCCACGAAATAGGCATTGATGGCAATCAATGCCGGTATAGCCAACAGACCCAATACAAACAATGGATGAATCCTACTACAAAGATTGGAATTCTCAGTTACTGCAATTGTATACCTTCATCATACGGAATCACTTTCAAGATGAGCATCGGACCTAAGAACTTTGAGGAGAAACTCGAAAGGGATTCGTAACCCCATCGGGAAGCATCGAGGAATGTCGGCCCCCCAACCGATCCCGATAGGGGAAAGCAAGGATGTTCAACATCCCCAAGCCAAAAAAAGTGGAACATTCTCAATGCAGAAAATGTTCCTCATTCGTAGATCAAAAAAAACGTTCAACACTCTCAGACCAGAGACTTAGAAGGTACTCAGGTCACCATTCCCACAGGAGGTAGATCAAGGGGCGAATTCGGTGAGTTCACGGGTGATGTCACGCTGAATCTGGGCATCGGGACCAACATACAAGTGCAGGTGGTCCTTGTCGATGTACACCACTTCGGTACGGCGTTTCTTGAACTGGTACGGTACAGGGTAATCGGATTGAACCGTTTCATCCCAGTAGATCGTCACTCGCCAATGGCAATGGTGAACTTGTGCCCAACCAATCAAGGGGAAAGGTCGAGGCGGATCGATCTTGTCAACCAATCGCTCGAAGTTGAAGCGAATGTTATCTCGGAATTCCTCATAGATGAACGGAACGCCCCGAGCCGGCCGACGAATCGCTCGCAGCACTTCCCGCTCGGTTGGCATATCTTCGCACAACGGCAGTGGTGCCCCTTCCTTGATCGGGGGCATAATCACAGCGCGATGGTCATTCTTATGGAGATATTTATCTTCAATGTGTTCCGCGACCCATGGTTGCATAGGAATTGGTGTCAGCAGACCCGCCCCCAACGGATTACAACCAGTCGCAATTACGGGGATAATCCCAAGGGCAAGCAGAAGCTTCCGTCGAAGCCAAGTCATCGGACCCCTCCCTGTCATAAGATACTCCGACCTTCCTGTCGGTTTGTTTATTAGAACCTTAACGATTCTATCGGTCCTGACCGATCGATGACTTGAGGGACATGGCCGAGATTCTTCCATTTCCGAACGAACCCAGCCCCCGCAGAAAGGCAACAAGATAAGCAAGCCAAAATAGGAAATTGGCCCATTCCCTATTCTCTCAAACCCGAATAGGTAAAAGCGTAGGTAACTCAAACCCGAACAGGTAAAAGCGTAGGTATCTCAAACCCGAACGTGTAAAAATTCACCTTTGGGCGAACCAGTGATTTCTACCTCTTTTAACGCAGCCGGCAGGTAGACCGTTTTTCCGAATGCTAAGGACGTGGAAACCCCGTTGGCTTTCACTTCGATTTCACCCGTTAAACCCACCAAAATGGAAAAGCCTGCTTGGGGCAAGCGCTGCGATCCCGAAACCGCTCGACGAAAGACCGAAAAATAGGGCGTACTGACTATTTCCGTTCCCTGAGGTGTCAGCGGTTGCGGAGTGGGTTGAATCGGCCCGCATTCATAATTCAAACATTTAAGCGATTGTTCAATATGCAACGGGCGGGGCTGACCCGTTTTTTCATCCACTCGGTTCCAATCGAACAAGCGATAGGTAATATCGGAAGATTGTTGCACCTCGAACAAAAGAAGCTCGGCCCCGATTGCATGCGGAGTTCCTGCCGGTAAAAAGTAGCAGTCCCCCACTTGAGGACAAACCGTATGCAACAACCGATCGACCGTGCCCGCATGAGAGGTCGCTCGGACCTCTTCACATGTGGTCCTTTGACAAAAGCCTACATACAGTTTCGAGCGGGGGGTGGAATCGAGAATGTACCACGCTTCGGTTTTTCCAAAAGGCTGTTGCTCCATCTGTTGGGCCTGTGCATCGTTGGGATGAACCTGCACCGAAAGCGGTTTTTGCGTATCAATGAGCTTCAACAATAAGGGGAAAGGAGCATAACTCGAAGAGCCGGTCATTTCCTGAGGATATTGCTGAAGCAAATCCCGCAAGGTCCGCCCCGCATAATTCCCATTGGTGATTTGAGAGAGTTGTTGCCCCTGATCGGAAAGAATCCATGCCTCGCCGGTGAGTTCCCCCGCCGAAGGATACCCCAATAAGGGGCGCAGGCGATGCCCCCCCCAAAGGGCCGTTTTGAAGATCGGTTCCAAAGCTAAAGGATAAACTTGCATAGGTTCCATTTTATTGCCCCAACCCCTTTCCTGTCGCTTTTACCCTCCTACTGGAACCAATGCAAGACGATGATTCGACAAAAAACCCTGACCGGATAAACCAGATAAAATGAGCAAGCTCAATCACAGATAAACCTTTGACATGCTGGGGTGCTTCACCTCGACCCCATCAACTAGAGAAAATGAGCAAACTCAGAAAGGGCTATTTCCAACGGTGATTCCCTAATTCCAAAATTCTCCCCCCATCCTGATTGTGAGGAAGAAGACCATTCACGGATGGAGAATCGTCACGGGATATTTTTCATCGGAATGGGTATGACCTGACCGGACCCAAATTTTTTCTGCGAATGAGTGAGGGGCAGCGTTATTCAAATGCTCGGCGAATGTGAACCACGAGGTTTTTCATCTGGAAGCCTTGTTCGGGTTGGATGGAAATGGTGACGCCTCGATTACGAAGATTCTCGCTGACCACAGGGCCAACGGAGGCCACCTTCACTTGGCGAATCCCCTCACCGAGCAACGGCACGAGACCTTTTTCTTCGGCCACTTCCCACAGTCGTTCGACCTGCGGCGCACTGGTGAAAACCAAGACATCGATTTGACCGGTTGCCATTTGTTGAATCAGCTCCGCCACTTTGTCAGCATCGCTGGCAGGGGCATAAATGTAGGGGGAAACATAGTGGGCATCGGCTTCGATCGAGGCCAAAAATTCTTGCAACGGGGGATTACTCTCGGAATACAATTGCACCCCAATCGATTGCCCTTTCAGGTCCAGTTCTTGCAAGGTTTGGATCACTCCCTGTGTGGTGGGGGCGGCGGCGACCCGTGTTGGTTTCAGGCCGATTTCTTTCAATGCCAACATCGGTTTGGGGCCGCGTGTCAAGGTGTGCAGTTTGGCAATCGCCTCGATGGTTTGTTGACGGAGTCCTTGCCGATCGGAAAATGCCAACAAACGGCGTAATCCTTCCCCAGTAAGCAAAATTAACCAAGAGAAATGCCCCGCGCGGAGCTTTTCCAACCACTGGGCAACGGCCTGCGTATCGGGAGAATCCAAGATGCTCAGCAAGGGGCAACGGATGGGAACCGCCTTTTCTTTCTCCAGCAGGGTCACTAATTCTTCCAGTTGGCGACCTTCGGCCAGAGCGACTTTCTTTCCAGCTAGCGACATAATCACTTCGGGGGGGGGGCAAACTTCATCAACGTAAAAGGGGCGATGGTTAAAACATAGACGGCATCTTTGGTGGCGGCAATTCCCAGTGGTTGCCACGGGGTTAAGGTGCCATCTTTTTCTTTTCGCATGGTGTGGTGCCAAGGTTTCGGCTTGCCGTCTTCGGTGGTGAAGGTGGTAAAATCGGGATTGGCTACCTTAATCGGTCCATGATTGATGACCCCTTTGGCGCCGGGCGTGTAACTGGCCAAATAACACAGGGGGCCACCCGATCGGCCTTGTTCGGTAATCGCCATCCACACTCGACCATCGGGAGCCACACACATCGCTCGGCAATCTGTAGATTTGACGTCGATCAATTTGCCGTGACTTTTGCCATCGAATTGATCCCCTTTTTGTGTCAGGTCGAAGGAGAAAAGTTCGTTCGTGGTCATTTCGACACACCACAAGGTTTTTTTATCGGGGGACCAATCCCAATTTTGGATCGAATTATCTTTGGTGAGTCCCTTGGGGGCTTCTTTACCGTCGATGGTGATTTTTAATTGTTCGAGCTTTTTCGTCTCTGGGTCGTAACGGACCACAAAGCCGCCCCGTTTCGGGTGATAAGCTCGGTGCAGATAATCGACCACGATAAAGGCATACATCTGCTCCATATCGCCCAGATCGGTGTACTGTTTCGTTTTGAGATCGAGAATCATGAAATGAGTGTGGTCGATAGGGCGATCATCCGAACAGGTCGAGATGTAAGCCACCCCTTTTTCTTCATCAGGAGTGACGGAGATGATTCCATGTCCGGGCTTGGCGATACCGAAATGTTCGCTTTTACCCGTCTTGGGATCGTAAGTCAGAACGTAGCCTCCCTTGTAAAGATCGCGTGATTCCCCTTTTTCGGGGTAACCTTGTTTGGAACCCACATAGATTTTGCCACTGGTCCCCACGTTGTTACGGGTGTGGATTTTGGCTTGGGCCGCGAAACCGGTGGCTTTACTGCCGATCACTTCATGAACATCCATCACCATCGTGGTTTTTTCGGTCTGCGGATCGAACTCAAGCAAATACCCGTTCACTCCATACTTGGCGGAACCAATGTAGAGCTTGCCGTTGTGCCCTTCGATAATCGAGAAATAGCCACTTTCTTGATTGGTGTACTGGGAAGGAAGTTTGTAAGCCTTTCCGGGAAGCCAATCGGCATACAAGGATACCGGAACCAGACACAGCAAAAGGAGAGCGCGCAGCAGCATGGTCTTTGCAAGGGGTTAGAGATCAAACGAATACGGTGTAGTTTAGCAAAGGTGCAACGAAAGGAGTACTCACATTCTGGGGGATGGCACACGAAGTGCCGTGGCGATTCTCTATTCAGGCGCGATTCTCTATTCAGGTACGATTCTCTATTCAGGTACGAGGTGGACTTGTATAACGAAGACTATCTGAAACACATAGGGAAATCGTTGCACATGGCCGAGAAAATTATTTTGGCGTACTCTGGGGGATTAGATACATCGGTAATGGTTCCTTGGATCAAGGAAAAATACGGTTACGATGTCATCACGTTTACGGTGGATTTAGGGCAAGGGGAAGATATTCAAAAAATCCGCGAAAAGGCCTTAAAAACCGGTGCGGTCGATGCGATTGCCATCGATGCGCGTAATCTGTTTGTCGATCATTTTGTTTTCCCTGCCCTCATGGCAGGGGCCATCTACGAAGGGAAATATCCCTTGGCCACCGCGTTGGGGCGCCCGCTGATTGCCAAGCTCATGGTCGATGCCGCCCGCGAACACAACGCCAAGGCCGTGGCTCATGGCTGTACGGGTAAGGGTAACGATCAGGTTCGGTTCGATGTCACATTCCAAACGCTGGCCCCCGATCTGAAAATTGTGGCCCCTGTTCGCGAATGGTCGATGACTCGACCGGCTGCCTTGGAATATGCCAAAAAACATAACATCCCCGTCGAGGCCAAACCAGAAAGCCCCTATAGCGTCGATATGAACTTGTTTGGTCGCAGCGTGGAAGCTGGCGTTCTCGAAGACCCGTGGGATGAACCCCGTGAAGATGCCTACCAATGGACCGCCGACCCGCGCACCGCACCCAATGAGCCAGAATATATCGAGATCGAATTTGCGGCAGGCATTCCCGTTGGTTTGAATGGAAGCAAAATGGATGGTGTCCCCCTGATTGAATCTCTGAATCAGATTGCCGGCAAACACGGCGTCGGACGCATCGATCATGTGGAGAATCGTCTCGTGGGCATTAAATCCCGAGAGGTGTACGAAGCCCCTGCCGCCGTTGTGTTACACGAAGCGCATCGGGAATTAGAAAGCCTGTGTTTGAGCAAACAAGCCGCCCGCTTCAAAACCATCGTCTCGCAGGAATATGCCGACCTGATTTACAATGGGCTTTGGTTTTCGGCATTCCATCAAGATTTGTTTGCCTTCGTCGCAAGCAATCAACGCTTTGTTTCGGGGGTGGTGCGTGTGAAATTGTTCAAGGGCAAAGCCACGATTGTCGGACGTAAGAGCGAACATAGCCTGTACAACAAGAAGTTAGCCACTTACGATGAAGGCAGCGATTACGATCAAGCCGCCGCTCAAGGCTTCATCAAGATACACGGCTTGGGTCAACAAACTCAGGCCCGTTTCCAATTGCTCAAAGGGGGGCGCGGGTTTGATCTTCCGGGACTCACAGGGGGAACCGATAAACGATAGCCTCACCCTCGACATTTTTTTCAGAGGAGTGATCGATTCCACATTTTTCTTTCTGACGGATGATTGATCGACTCGACCTGTTTTTTCTTTCTGACGGATGATTGATTGATTGATTGATTGATACTTCTTGAGGAGTATTGGTATTGGAATCGCCGCAGCTTTTGATTTTAGAGTAATATCCTCGCCAGGAGTTGAACCTGTAACCTTTGCCTCCGGAGGGCAACGCTTTATCCAGTTGAACTACGGGGCCGACAACCCTTCCTAATTTTTATAGGGCCAGTGCGTTATGGGGACGACAATACCTTCTATTTTAATAGGGTGGTTTCGTTACGGAAGGAACCCTTGACCTTATT
>CAZFDX010000421.1:0-17025 GCA_964518325.1 uncultured Alcaligenaceae bacterium
TACTCGGACCTCGAGACCTTTATGACCTGTCGATTTTTGTAAGTCTAAACTCCATTTCCACTTATCTTTTGCGGTTTCATTGGGAAGATATAGCTTGATATTCCGATTTTCACTGGCTAAGGAAAGGGTTTGTGGAATATCTAACACTTTGAGCACATTCAAAAAGACAGGTCCTTCAAAATGAGTTGGAGAAAGGTCCCATAAATCGCAGCGAGTCACCTTTGGCTCAAACAGATAAGCATAGAGAGCGAGAGTTGCCGATTGCTTTTTGCCCTGTAGCCAAAGTGGAACATTTTCAAACTCTTTTTGAGAAAGTAAGGTTTGGGCAGCCCGTCGAACATCCCAAACTTGGCGATCCTCAAGGGTCATTCCAATTAAAGGAAAACGACGACGCATTTGAATTTCTGCGGTAGAGCCGATTTCTGCCCAACGAGTCGGCCCCACTCCACGGGGACAGATGATAGCAAAACCCCATTTTTGAGCTGTAATCATTTTCTTATTCTGTTCATACATTTTATCATCTTGTTTCCCTGTCCATTTCACTCTCAGAATCTCAGCAAATGGTTCGGGAAATTGTTTGAACCAAGTCATCCATTCTTGATCGTCTAAAACATCTAACACAATTAATTTTGGTTTCTCAACCTCGGCAGCGGTCATTAACCATAATGTCAATGAAATGCCTTTTTCACTTTGAAAATCGTAAGCTCGTAACCGAACCCCCTCATGAGTTTTATCTCCACTCAATCGCACATTTAAATCTGGAGGATTTTTAGGCCAATTTTGAAAAACATTTTCTTCTAATTCTTTTCTCAATTCGGTCTGTTTGCCTTTCCACCATTGTTGAGCTACTTCGGGGGATTGAGGAATGTCAAAATTTTTAGCACGGAAAATTAGCTCGGCTGCTTTGGGATTGATCGCCCCTTCTGGAATCGATTGGAGGACTTTCAGCTTCTCGGGGGGGATATTCGGATGATCGAGGTCTTGTACTGCTTCTTTATCATTTTTCAACCAGCGATTCATCCAGCGAAACGCCCCGAGCCTCAGTTCAGGAGTATCCTCATGCTCTCCTTTGGTTTCGAGCAGTTGGAATTTTTCTTCGGCCTGATACAGTTTGTAAATGGCATGAACTTTTTCTGCAATTCTTCGATAGGCAGGCACAGGAAAAATATCATCAATATCACTATTCCCTAATAGGACGGGTCGAGGGGCACATAAGGCAGCCACCGTTGCAAAATCCCAACGATATTTATTCACCATAAACATGCAATCACAGTGACCGGCAATTACCCCTTTTTCTAATCGACCGGCATAACCTTCGTTGAGATGAGCATGCAGGTCCGCAATACCCGCAACGGGGACAATCGCTTGAGGTCGTTCATCCACAGCCGCTAACCACCATGAATGTGCCCCCCCCCCTGAACGACCTGTGACCCCAAGTTTTTTCATATCAACTTCGGATCGTGTTTCGAGATAATCTAAAGCTCGAATAGCGTTCCATGTTTCAACACCAGCGGGAGTATAACCTGTGGCATGCCACCACCATTGACCCAAGCGATATGTTCCATGATGATCGCCCGGAATTTCTCCCAATTGTAAGGTATCAATCACCATGCAAACGTAGCCATGAGTGGCAAACCATGCTGGATGACGTTGGTAATAAACTTTGCTGCCGTAAGATACCCCATCCTTTACGATGTTCCCATGACCACACAAATACAAAATGACCGGTGCCTTTTTGGGGCGAGGTTTGGGGAGATAAAGGTTCGCCGTCACATACAAGCCCGGCCGCGATTGATAGACGAGTTTCTCGACAAGGAATTTTTCACTTTCAAAAGTTCCCGTTATTTGAGCTTTGAGATCGGTCTTGGCAGGAAGGGGCCACAACCCGAGCATTTCAAGTAGTTCCTGCCGTAAACGTGGCTTGGCTTTCTCGAAATCGTCCTTGGTTTTGAACTGGGTCAATTCGCTTTTGCGAATCGTCTCCACTTCCTGACGGAAATAGGACGTAATCATTTCGGCACCGGATAAAGGCGATTGGGCACTCGCTACGGTTACCCATAAAGGTAAGCCGATTAAACAAAGAGTGAGTTTTTGGAGAGTGTGCATAGTTGAACCTGATGCGAAAAGGACAGAGTGAAGATGTTGTAAAGGAAAGTAGCCCCATGTGCTAGCAATGCGACCAAAATGAGAAGGGATTCTTCTTTATCGAAAAATCCAACAGAAAGGCGCTAGGGAGTATTTGAGTATACATTATCGGACAATTAGCGTTTATTTGAACGATTCTTCAAAAATCGTGCAGATGAGGTAGTAGCGATCGAATCCCCTTGGTATAATTGTAAATATGTAATGAACTGACACATCCATTGAGGTAAAATCTTATGCTATTTATCTCAACATTAGAAACGGCCCCCTCGAATCGACCCGCCTCGAAAGAACCCATCATTTCTGATATTCCCATTGCGGATTCCCAAGTGGTCACAGGCCTTGGAGTCGAAGAAGCCAGTGAACTATTAGATTGGCTGGAAGGCAGGGGAATTGTCTCGCCGAAAATCGAAGCCGACGCGACGGGTCATTTGACGATTTGTTGGCGAGAACCGGACCGGAACTAATTCGCTCGCTTGATGGAAATAACCTCGTAAATGTAGCCTTTCTCAAGTTTGTGCATTTGCCCCGTAATTCGGAATAGTCCCCCCTTGTTAATCTCATCCAGCCATTGTTCCGCCCCTTGCAGCGCCACACTTCCGCCGACTTCATCGCTTTGATCCAGCCCTAAATAGCGTACCCGCCATTCTTTGCTTATGTGCGAGTAGAAGATATCACCAATTAACCACGAGTAATTCGCAGCGTGCCCTTTCGTGGAAGATTGGGGCGGATATGATCGCTGGGCTCCCATCGCCGCATGATTCTTGACCTGTTCACTCAACCCTTCGATCGGTACATCTAGAGGATACGGGGCATCGAATCCGGGCGGAAACGGCAGATTTTCTGGCGCGTTGGGGTCATTCGGGGAGACCGGATTTTTCGTTTCCGCAACCTCTTTTTTTGGTTGGTTCGCAGGACTGAGAATCTTCAAATCGTCATGAGGGGATTGATTCTTAATTGACGGCAAGGGTGCTGCACAGGTTGGGCAGGGTTCACCTTTATGAGTGGATTTTTGACAAATGGTACAACAAGATTCTTTGCCTTCAACCTTATTGGACACATGGGGGGGGGGGACCGGTTGTGCTTTGGATGTGGTCTCAGAACAGTCGATTGGAGGTAAGTTGGATTTTCTATGACAAATATGCTGACAGCCGATCGATCCTGAAAGGATCACACTCGCAGTAACCGAAGTAAATAATTGTCTCATTAAAAGTTGCATGGGGATTCCCTCCCAAAAATTTCATCCATGTAATAGTTGAAATTCTCATCGACATTGGAGGTTTATGCCAATCAGTATCCCTCGATACTTTCACAACGTTGCCCTAACCAAACTAACGGATGTAACGAATATGAGAATCGCCCCAAGGATTCAATCAAAGAACCTTTTGCCGCTACATTCGATACAATAGGCACAGATTTTCCAAATGAACTTCTTGAGGAAAGGCTATGTACCGATTGCTAAGTTGTTGTGTAATTCTCTGTTGTGGCTTCATTTCCTTTGCCGATGGGCCTGCGGACAACATTGCCGAGAAGGTCCGACGCATTCCCCCCGAGCCGAAATCTCGGCCCTCTTCAGAGGAGGTTGCAGAACTCAAAAAAGGTCTCGATGAACTCGGCAAAGAGATCAACTCTCTCAAAAATTCACTCAAAGGGAAAAATCAACTACTGAATCTGCTTCCAGATGTGCAAATTTATCACAATGCGGTTCGCTATGCCCTAGAGCATGACGAAATCATCGATGCCAAAACAGAAATTCCCAAAGCAAAGAATCACCTGAAAGCGGGAATGGAGCGGGCAGCGCTACTGAAGGAAGGCAAAACACCTTGGCTCCATGCGACGGGATTAGTCCTTCGTGGTTACATTTCCAAGATCGATAATTCCGTTCAACCTTATGGGCTAATCATTCCTGCGAATTGGAAGCCCGATAGTGGGCAATTTCACCGCCTCGATATTTGGTGTCACGGTCGCGGCGAAACGTTGAGTGAATTGAATTTTGTGAGTAACCCGTCCACCATGCCCCCTGAATTCGCTAGACCTACGGCATTTGTTCTATTTCCTTATGGTCGATATTGCAATGCAAATAAGTTTGCGGGTGAAATTGATGTTCTCGAAGCGATGGAACATGTAAAACGATATTATCAAATCGATGAAAATCGAGTGGTGATGCGGGGTTTCTCGATGGGCGGGGCAGCCTGTTGGCAATTTGCCGTTCATTATCCCTCTTTGTTTTGTGCAGCGGCCCCCGGCGCGGGATTTTCCGAAACGGCGAAATTTTTGAATGTCTTTCAGGCCGAAAAAGTTGCCCCTCCTGAACACGAAAAAAAATTATGGCATTTGTACGATTGCCCCGATTATGCATTGAATTTATATAACCTTCCTACGGTGGCTTATAGTGGTGCCGATGATAAACAAAAACAAGCAGCCGATGTGATGGCCGAAGCACTAAAACAACATAATATCGACTTAGTTCATATCATTGGACCCAAAACAGGTCACAGTTACGAAATGAATGCTCGCCATGAAATTAATCGTCGCATCGATGCTATTGTAGCCAAAGGGCGTGATACACTACCTAAAATCGTCAAATTCGAAACCTACACCCTGCGCTACAATCGCTCGTTCTGGATTCAAATCGATGGATTGAACGAGCATTGGTCTCGCGGGGCTATCATCGCGGAGCTTCATCCAGACGCCAAAGGCGACGAACCCGCAATAACGATTCAAACCTCAGGTATCACAGCATTCACAATCGATATTCCTGCTGGAAATTCCCCCTTCTTCCATCGTGAGAAAGTGATTGTTCGAATTGATGGGCAACCAATCACTTTCTCAGGTGTGAAATCCGATCGCTCATTTGGGGATACTTTGATTCGTGAAGGAACTAAATGGAAAATTGGTACTCTTCCCAATACCATTCGTAAACAAAATGGATTGCAAGGTCCTATTGATGATGCCTTTATGGATCGGTTTGTAATGGTTAAACCAACGGGTCAGCCTTTGAACGATCAGATTGGCAAATGGGTCGAGGCAGAATCAAAACATGCCATCACACATTGGCGGCAACAATTTCGCGGAGAGGCGCTTGTGAAAAATGACACAGAAATCAACGATTTGGATATTACCAACAGTCATTTAATCCTGTGGGGAGATCCCTCCAGTAATTCGATATTGAAAAAGATAATTGACAAACTACCCTTAACATGGACCAGCGAAATGGTTATGGTAGGGAATAATCAATTCGATTCCAAAACACACATTCCCGTTTTGATTTTCCCGAATCCTCTCAACCCGAAAAAATATGTGGTTTTGAATAGTGGCTTTACTTATCGAGAATACGATTATTTGAATAATGCACGTCAAGTACCAAAACTACCGGACTGGGGGATTATGGATATTACGATTCCAATCAACTCACGATATGCCGGAAAAGTTGCAAAAGCGGGATTCTTCGACGAAGAATGGAAGTTAAAAAAGTAATCTGAAAAGAATTTTTATATTCCTAAGAGGTTCCGAATTTCTCGGACAGTTTTGGATGTAGCTCCCTGTTGGGCTACAACAAATTTTTTGGCATTTTCTCCTATTCTTGTACGGATAGCAATATCACTGAGCCATTCTTTGAGGACCGTCTCCATTTCATCAGCATTGTGAATAACTTGGGCACCGTTGACCTCCAGTAAACCTGCGACTGCATCCTTAAAATTGAATGTATAGGGACCAAAAACGACAGGTACCCCGTAGCCAGCCGGTTCGATCATACTTTGCCCCCCCCGCGTCTGATTCAGACTCCCCCCCGTAAATCCGACGGTTGCTAGTCCCCATACTGCGGACAATTCGCCAATGGTATCTATCAAGATGACATCACTACGAGAAGACTGAGAACGACTTCGACGAGCATAAGATAGGCCAACTTGTTCAATGATGCCAGCAACTTCATCGAATCGATCTTGAGAACGAGGTACTAATATCAGTTTTAATTGTGGAAACACTATTTTCAATCGGGTGAATACTTCGAGACAAATTTCTTCTTCGGGTGCATGGGTACTACCTGCCACCCATATCAAATGCGAATCATCCAAACCTAATTCTTGCTGAAGTTTTTGTGTCTTTGGATTATTTCGATCCAATGAAACCCCATCATATTTGATGTTACCGGTAACAATAATTTTCTCGGCAGATACACCCAAGGAAGATAATCCTTGCGCATATGTGGATGATTGCATAGCAAATCGGCTAACATGATGAAACAAAATGGAACGGGCTAGTCGAGCCACTTTTTGGTATCGTCTTGCAGAACGGGGACTCATTCGACCATTGACGACAATCACAGGGATATTTTTTTGAGATGCCATTTGAAGAAAATTGGGCCATAGTTCACTCTCTGCGAGTACGATCAAATCGGGTTGGATATGACGAAGGGTATTTCGGACAGACCAAGTAAAATCGAGAGGAAATACAATCACTGTGTGATCAACGAAAATTTTTTTGGCCTCGGCTAGCCCTGTATCTGTTGTTGAAGAAATGACCAACTGGACTTCAGGAAGTTCTTGGCGAAGAGCTTTCACTAAAATTCTGAGCAGATGAATTTCGCCAACACTCACACCGTGAAGCCAAATCCGTTTTGTGGAAGATTTGGGAATCGATTGATTCCATCCCCAAAATTTTTGCCGAAGATTTTGCCGATATCTCCCCGTGCGCAAGGATCGCAGAATTAGATAAGGGGATAATAACACTAAAATAACAAGATAAATCAGATTGAAAATCAAGCGAATCTTTCAAAATAAAGGGCGAACGAAAGAGAGTAAAAATTTTTATTTTCGGGTCGAATAAATCACAGCTTTAATAGGGTCCCCAAACGATGATTTAAATTCGTATTCAAATCGCGTCTGCATTGCCCGAGGCGGAGATTTAAGAACCACTTCTAGAGTCTTACCATCCGGACTAGGTTTTAACTGATCGATCATAATGGTATCCCGACCGACGAAATCTTTTTTCAGGACAGACCAATCTTTTGAACCATATTCTGCCGAGTATTTATAATTCCAACACTGATAACTACATTTATCCATAGTTAATGATTTTGGATCGAGGGGAATATCAAATTTGAGTATGAATCCCTTTTCTGTTTGTTGATAATCGATGGGAACAACAAAAGGTTGAGGTTGGTAGCGAACTCTTTGCAAGCAACCATCTTGTACCGCGGCGGTTTGCCAACCATTTAATCCGACAAGGTATAAATCGCCCTGAGAAGAAAAAGCCGCTCGACATACCCCCGATTTGAAGGTTAGCCCCAAATTCACAACGGCCGCACGAAACTCATTGGCTTCTTGAAGCACTAAATATGTTCGACATCTTCCATAAGAAAGATGAAGCATTTTCCCACCGAGAGAACCCCATTTCCCTTCAGGAATCCAAATTTGTCCCCCTGCAGAATTATCGGCTTCTTTCGGCAACCACACTAACGGTTCATCAAACGATTTAGGGGGTTCTTTTCTGTGGTGCGTTCTCATATCGCCATGAAAACTTCCCTTTTTCATCACATCAATATGAGTCGATGGAACCCAGTTGCCCTCTTGATCGGCTCCGGTAATCATTCCACTCGGTGAAATTCCTAAGCCGATCGGATGACGAAACCCTGTACTGAAAATTTCAACCGCCCCTTGTGATGAAATTTTTAACAGTGTCCCTCCCGTCGGGGTAAAATCATCCCCTGTTTTATAGAGATAGAAATTCCCTTGGGGATCGCGTTCCAGACAAGTATCATAGGAATGCTCCCCCCCCCCAATATACCATTGATCGGCAAAGGCTTCATATTCGTCGGCTTCGCCATCAGAATTATAATCATGAAGTCGAGTCAGTTGTCCCCGTTCCGTCACATAAATTTTTCCATCTACAATCTTTAATCCTAAAGGTTGATAAAGACCTGTTGCAAATCGCCGCCATTTTGTTCTCTTATTCTTCTCATCTAGTTCAACAATCCAAACATCCCCATGTGCAGTACATACAGCAATTTTGCCATTTGGAAATAAATCAACACCAGCAATAAAGAAAAGTGCTTTATGAGGATTCTCAAAAGGAGGAGGGAAATTATCGACGACAAGCGGTCCGGAACCTTGTCCGATCTCTATGACCGATTCTAAGGGTTGCGGGTATCGACCCTGACTTGGTTTTAGCAACGCCTGCAAATCGATTGTATCATGTTTCTCTTTTCCAAACTCAAACCATTTTTTGATATTCTCGGCATTACCCTTATAAACGGAAATGACATAATTTACTGATTCATCATCCGACACATTCAAAACTGCCCAGTTTTTCCCTTCTACACTGAGTTTCCCTTTGCCGAGAAGACGTATTGCTGTGATTCCTTTTTCATCCTTGGCTTGTAGGTAGTTTTCTCCATGATGATTTTCGATCGTCCATTTCACAGGACTTTCGGCAATTAAACAACGAAGATTTTTGGATGATTTTTCGATATGAAGATAACGGTTAAATATGGAATAATCTTTTTGGTGATTGAGTTGATATGATTCCATAATTTGCGCCCCATAGACATCATATCGAAGGAGAACCTGAAAATTGTGATAATGAATGGAACGGAATCGAGCTTGGTTGGGAGGTAAAGGGCACATGGGTGAATCCGATCGATCGAATGAATGTTGATCGTTAGCCCAACCAAATAAGGCAGAAGTTCCAAAAGCAATAGTACCTGCTGGTGTCGGGGTGTTCAGGAGTCCGAATCGTCGGGAAGAATGATTGAGAAATCCCCCAGTCCAAACCGCAGCAACACGAAGTTGATTCCGATCAAATAACATTCCTGACTTTCCCTCGGGATCGAGTTTAACAGCGGTTCCTCGATAGACACGCACTTTACCAGAAGGCAACACATAGTCAAAGGTCGCACCAAAGGTCGGACCGGTATCCATGTGTTGCAAACGGCCATCCACCCAATCTTTATCGGTCTTCAATTGCCACGGTTCTGTACCAATCGGAGGGGGCGTCCATTGGGGATCACCTGTTAAACCTTCATTGGTATTGAATTGAAGAAGAGCGATGGTATCGGCCTCAACTTTTAATTCCTCTTTTGGAACAGTGATTTTCCGAATCGTGTTGGAGATACGAACATCATCAATCAATCCATCGCAAGAGATGGGACGTCCTTTCCCAACTGCCTGACCGACATATACAGAACCATTGATTGCTTTTCCATCGGGTTTCAGTTTTACATCAGTCGATTTGACGATTTTACCATTGAAAAATAATTCAACATGTTTTCCATCGAAGGTAAATGCCACATGATGCCATTGACCGTCACAAACGGGCTGATTTGAAATAATTTCGGATGGTTCATAGCCCGGTAAATAAACGCTCAGATTTCCAGAACCAGTATAAGAATAAAGTTCCCAATGTCTTGAGGATTCTTTGGGATCACAAGAAACTAGGACGTTAAAGTTCGATTTTGAATCGAGTTTTGCCCAACATTCTACCGTAAGGGGGGGCGTACGGTATCGGTCTTCTCCGTCTAATGCGACAGGTCTCCCTCGGGTATCTAGGGCTTTACCGAATTTTCCATCAACCAATTTGACCTGATCGTTAGCCAAACTGAATATACCAGCTAGAAAAAAAACGACTAAAATTTGGAGAGAACGCATAGGATGATCCCTAGAGACGAACTAAGAATAGTATCGAATTTTTGGTCCTTTTTTCAAGAGAGTACAAATAATGGAAGATGATCTCTCGATGGCGGTGACCCGAGCCTTAGACCGGTTATTCGGACATCTTCAAGCGGTCCCCAGTGGTGATCTGTTATTTGAGATCACAGACGATCCCGATTCGATTGCTTCCAACTACCTGCTCCGAGCTTCGGTCAATCTGGAGCATTTTCGTGAAAAAATCAAAGGTCAGGGCGAACCCCGTCAGCGACGGCAAATAGTCTTGCTTTCACGCGAGGTCGCCCGAGAAAATGCCGATGAAGCGATTACTGGGGAATACGTCGTTCAGGCGATTCTTCGTCATGATCCTATTATTTCTTCGTTGGCACAACAATGCGGGGGAAATGCGGATATTTTGGGTTTAGAACCCATCGAAATTGCCCCGCTTGCACCTACGGAAGATTTCACTCCCGAACCGAGCTACGAAGAAATTCAGATTAGTCGAATCATCGATGCCAACTGTAATCGAATTCGAGAGGCCTTTCGGGTATTGGATGATTATTGCCGATTCATTTTGCAAGATGCCTTCCTCACGAAGCAATGGAAATCATTGCGACATCAATTTAATGATATTGTTTCCCATTTTCCATTAAATCCACGATCATTATTAACCAGCAGAGAAACATTAAGTGATGTTGGAACTCAAATCACAACGGAAGGAGAATATCATCGATATAACGCGAAACAGGTTGCCGAGGTAAATTGCAAACGTCTTCAAGAATCCTTGAGAAGTCTAGAAGAATTTATCAAGGTTACTGATAGCCATACTGCCCATTCCATCGAGCAATTACGCTATCGCACTTATACCTTAGAGAAAGCCCTTCATACGATTTCTCATTCGCGAGAAATTTTATCTGCGGCGTTAGTATATGTGCTCATCACTGGCGAAAATTGTTTAGGTGATATTGAATGGACAATCCGTGAGGCTTCCGAGGGGGGAGCTAAGATATTCCAACTTCGCGAAAAGAAACTTTCCGATCGGGCATTGTTAGAACGTGCGCAACTTGTCCGAAAAATCACTCGTGAAACAAATAGCCTATTTATTATGAACGATCGACCTGATATTGCTCAACTTGTTGAAGCAGATGGAGTCCATTTAGGTCAAGACGATTTAGATGTTTCCGCGGCAAGAAAGATTCTTGGTTCGCAGGCTATCATCGGTGTTAGCACCCACTCGATTGATCAATTGGAAAAGGCCATACTTGCAGGAGCGGATTATGTTGGGGTGGGTCCTACCTTTCCGAGTCAAACGAAATCTTTTGAGGAATATCCCGGCCTTGAGTTCGTTCGTGCTGCCAGTCAATTGACAACCTTACCTTTATTTGTGATTGGTGGAGTGAACGAAAAAAATATCTCAGAAGTCGTGAAAGCAGGTGCAAAACGGGTTGCAGTCAGTCATTGTGTCTGTCAAGCCGAGGAGCCATCACAGGTTGTGCGTCAACTTGTAATGGTATTTCATAAATGAAAATTATCTCATTATATTTGCCTGCCTATATATTTTGATATTTGAATAATACTCACTGCTTTATCATTCTAAGATGTTGATCATTTCAGATCCTCAATGTAATTAACACAAAAAAATTTGAATTTCCTGTGAAACATCAATGAATATATGAGAATATGAAAGGCTTTTTCTCATCATAAAAGAGTCTTCCATGAGCCTTCTATGAAACAGCTTGATTTATCCATTCTTTAGAAATAATTTAGGTGTTTGAATCGTGTCTTTCTCAAACAGGAGAAATTATGTTAAAGATGCAACGAAAAGGTTTTACCTTGATTGAGTTGCTTGTCGTGATTGCAATTATTGCAATCCTGATCGGATTATTACTACCCGCTGTACAACGTGTACGAGAAGCAGCTAATCGCTCGACCTGTCAAAACAACCTGAAACAAATTGGTTTGGCTTTCCACAACTACGAAAGTTCGTTCGGAAACCTTCCTCCTGGTGGACGAGATGGACGCCCTGCTGGTCAAACTAACATCGATTGTTGTAACTGGGACGATGCCCTTCGTGTTGACAAAGAAGCCGCCGGCCAACAACGAGATACTTCGGGATTTAGCTGGTTATGGTGGTTGTTACCTTACATCGAGCAAGACACGGTTTACAACACGGTGCTTCAAGCGAACTATTACAACGTCGCTATCAAAATTTATTACTGCCCGACCCGACGTGCTCCTCAAACTTACAATGGTGTTGGTCGTAGCGACTACGCTGGTAACGCAGGAACTTCATTTGGTGGTGGAACAGCGACCAACGGTTCTGCAGGAAGTAACTCCTTCGATGGTCTGGTTCTTCGATCGGATGTTATGCCCGCCCGTTTGGCAGCTGTTCCCGATGGTTCGTCGAATACTTTATTAGTGGCAGAAAAGTGGCTTCGTCCTCAGCGAATGGCCATCCAAGGTGCCACTGGTCGAGATGGTGGCGATAACGAACCTTGGTGCAATGCCGGATGGGATGAGTGTGTGGTCCGCGTAGGGGGGGGGACTTATACCTATCCTTACAACGGTAATCAACCTGCTATTCAAGGGACCTCACCAAACCGAACGGTCGCACGGGTTCCACTGCCTGATATTCAAGCCCCTTATGTAGTTAATGCCTCGGGTGGTGTGGTGACTATGTGGAATCAACAATTTGGCTCCTCACATAGTGCTATGAATGCCCTGATGGGAGACGGCAGCGTTCGGAAAGTGAATTTCTCGGTCGACCCTGCCGTTTGGGCAGCCACTTGTACTCGAAACGGTGGCGAGGCAGTGACCATTGACTAATTTCGTATTGAATAATTAAGGAGAAAATATAATGAAATATCTATTATTGATTGTGTTATCGATTTCGGTTATGCCGATTGGTTGCAATCGTACCCCGAAATATACTCAAGCTCAGTTAGAGGCAATGCAAGCCAAGGAATTGCAACAAGCCGAAGCGAGTGAGGCGGAGCATCAGAAGAATACGGCGGCCTTACAAAATGACCAAAATCCGGAAGAAGCCGAGCGTGCTCGGATGGGTCGATAGGTCCATAATACAATACTCTAAGGGGCTTCGCAAACAGCGTCGAGGGCCTTCAATGGTTTCAGCCATTCCGGTTTACGCCAAGTGCTTTTTCCAACTCGTTCGGGGCGGTTTCGTAATGGGGTTAGAATTTCATCTCGCCACCACAAATAATAATACCCCATGAAGGAACGAACCATTGGCCCATCGACGGTTCCTCGTTCTAACGAACCGTTCACCAATGCAAAAAAATCTAAAATCCGAGAGAGCTTTTGATAAATTTCGTCGAGTTTAGAACTCACTTTTCGCCCCGATTCGGGTCGAGTGAGATAATCAAGATAATCATCGAGTCGTTGATCTCGTTCTTTTTCCGAAAGAGTTTGGCGTTCCGTCACAAAAAATTGCCATGCTTCATTTCGGGGTCGTCGCATCTCTTCAGTGTGGTAGCCGTTAAATAATTCGATAGCGCCACGTTGACGATTTTGCCCCAGAGGAATCACATAGAATAAAACGGTCGGAATCAGCACCGCTACACACGATCCGAGCAGGGGAATAAAAACTTCACGAATCAGATCGTAGGTCGTTTTGTTGATTGCTGCACCGGCTGCGGTTCCTGCCAGAATGATGATGGCCACCATGACCGAGCCCAAGGTCACTTTCAGGGGGGTCGGCATTTGTCGGAACATGGTATCGAGTCCTTTCGATGAGTCTCACTGAACTATATCACAACATTCTTTTAGTGATGAGTTAGAAAATATCACGTTATTTTTTCTGCGCTCGATCTATCCCTTCTAAATAGGCCCGAGCAATCTGTTGGCTTTGCGTTTCGATCTTTAATCCTCGTGTGTCTAAAACCCCTCGGAGTTGTTGCTCGGCCAAACGAATATCTCCTGCTTCGAGATAGAGAACACCTAGCGAAAGTTTTTGGCTACTCTCTGCAACAATAGTATTCACATAGGCCATATATCGTTCGATTTGAATGGAGTACAAAATTCCATTGGCAGTTTCAAAAGGTCCTGCCAAAAGGTTTCCTAATCCAATGAGAGATTTTATCTGCAAGTTGAGATTAGGTATTTCAAAATTTAATACACTCATGGTCCGCTGAATGGCCTGTGCGGTCTCGGGTGAGGTTTGAATACTTTCTCCAAATGCTAACAGTTCCAGTGGGGGAACCTGTTTTTGCTCTAATTGAAGTTCAATGAGAGTTTTGAAATCCCCCGTGACGAGCGCCACTTGGGAGCGGAAATTCTGTAATCGTGCTTTGGGGGGGGGGATAGAATTGCTGGGAAAGGGAAGGGGTCGTTGCGCAGCAGCGGTGCGGAAGGCTTCAAGATAAGCACGGGGGCCTTTCTTTTCATCACGAGAATCAAAGGCCTCTTTCCAAACATCGTCACCTAGCCCAAAAATCAGCTCGGTCGCAATCTCGAAATAACCCATGATTAAAAGCGAGTCGATGACCTCGAACACTAAAGCCAAGTCGGCACCTGTGGGGTTCAGGGGTTTCCCCGTGATGGTCACCTTAGGAAGGGCCACATCTTTCGTAGGTTTGTCTCGCAGATCGAGACTCAAGAAATTTAATCCTACGAGCCCTTTGATTAATTCCCTGAGTGCATCAATCTCAAGCCCTTTTTCCCGAGCCGCATAAGCCCGTGCGAGGGGGCTTTTGATATTGTTGACCAAAGTGGTGTAGCTGACCCGTGTTTGATCAACCTGTTTTTTCAGGGCATCGCGTTGGTTTTTGAAATAATCTAATTGTTGTTTGATTTCCTTTTCGCTGAGATTTCCGACCGCTCGCGTATTGGCAAGGCGTTCGTTGTAATTCACTAACATATTCGCCATAATCAAAGCTAAATCGCCCCGATTTTTCTGCAAAAAGTTATTACAAGCCAATTCTGCAACAAAGGCCGAGGCTGGGAGGTCTAAGTCTCGTCGATCGGGATTTGGAACTAATCGTGCGGCGGTACGAGCCGTTTCTCGTGCTACGAGGGCTTCCCGACTGGATTCGACCGTTAGGAAGGAAGAATCGGCATAAGCCCGAGCTAGCTCGATATGGTTGGCAGTCACCTCGGGGTTTTGAATCACCGCTCTGCGAGCCGCCCGAACTCGCAGCAATGCCACGGCAGCGGGTTTAGCCATGTTCGGTTCAAACCTTGGAACGGCTCGAATCGGGAAGTTGGCGGTTTGATTGGGATTCACCCCGACTGTGGGACGAATGGTTGTAAGGCCAATCGCATCGATGGGGCCACCAAGAAAACGAAGCCCCCAGAGTTGGACGGCTTTACGTGCATTTGTGAATTGAAGATAATCGAGATAGCGATTCCACAACACGACCTCTTCGGCGCTTCCGTCTGGAATGACCGTTGGCTCGACATATTCTTGTACCAGACGATCCCAAAAGGTTTTATCGGGATTGAAAGGTTTATAGACGGGTTCAGGCAATAACTCGGGGGATTGGTAGGCTGCCTTAAACGGATCAAAATATAAAGAATCGATATTGGGTTTACCCGCCAAGGCGGACGATTTCGGATTGATAATCACTGCGCCGCGACCAGCTAAGTGCATTAATTCCCAAGCATCGTTGGGGTTTTCTCGTGCCCAGCCAAAATCGAGCATTTTGATTGTGAAATAAACCAGATTCGTTGCGCTCGCGAGATAACTGATGTTCTCCTTTTGAAGCAAAGCATCGGGAGAGTTGGCCTTATCCAATATCGCATTGAAGGTTTCGGAACTCGGATTGAAGAACTGTCGCAAGGTGAAATAGTTTTTCAGGGTTTCTTGCGAATAAAGCTGGAAGCGAGTGTCCACATAATACTTTTCGTTTGGGGCAAACCACGCACAGTAGTGAGCAAGATCGGGCTGAAGGGCGATTCCGCGAGCTTCTGCAGGAAGGGTGCCTGTGACCCGTTTTTCTTGAAGAGCTAATGCTGTTTTATGAAGCGAAGGTTCAAGCATAACGCGGAATTCAACCCTGCGGGTAATCGTGCGATCTTGGGGGTGTAACCGACCGGGATAAGAGTAAAGGACGAGGAAAATCACACCGAGAACCATCAATCCCCGAAGCAGAGTGCGGCTGGCATGGATGGCATTTCGCATTCCTATCCGATATGTTTGCGATGCCATGTTGTATGCCCACACACCGAAATTCGTACCTATCACTACGGTAGTCACCACCGCGAGTAAGGGCATGGTTCGGGCAACCGCTAATCCTAAAATCAGTAGGGGAAGCCAACACAACAATAAGCTCCAATTCACCTTTCGCGGTTGAAGAACAAAGCTCAAGGCAGCGAGCAACAGCAAAGTAATCATCGCGGGGTAGTGAAAAATGCTATGCCGTGTTCCGGCAAAAAGCACGCTGGTATCGGTAATCCACGAGGGGGCGAGTAACCCTTTGAAATCGGCATCGGTTTTCAGGACGGCCAAGCCCGTCAGTTCAATGGGTTGTACCGTCCACACCAGAAAATGATGAGGGGTCAAACTGCTCCCCAAGAAACTAATTCCGAAAGCGAGTAACCCCAATTTCAAGTCGGGTGCGTTTTCTTCGCTCGGCGAGGGATTGAACTTTTGGCTGAGGTAAGTTCCCAGCAAATAAAGGCCAATCAGAGTCGGCCCCAAGAAAAACCATTGATCGGAGGAAGCCCATAACCACGAGCCGATCCCAATTCCCACAAGGAAACCAATCGCTTTCGGTCGATCCTGCTTCAAAGATAGGCTGGGGTAAATACGAACCATCAAGAAAAGATATAACGACAAAAAGAATATCGAAACAATCATAGGTTGTAACAACAACCGCGAGGCTGAAATCAAAATCGCCCCGATGAGAGCGATCGCAGCCGGTAACAGGGTTGAATTTTTGGGACGTGCAAACAGTAAGAGCAACCCCGCCACCGCTACGAGTAACGATTTCAGAATCACCACATTTCGCCCCGTGGAAATGCCATCGGCTTTCGCTTCGGACTGATAGGCAAGATAAAGCACATAATCATAAAGCCAAGAATGATTGACCCAAGTACGGCCTTCGGTCATGTAGGAAAAGGGGTCTTTCCCAAAGGAATACTCGCCATTGGCAAGCAAGCGGCCCGAGGCAATATGTCGATAAAAATCGGTATTGTAAACTAAGAAAGACGATACCAAAAACGCCAAACACAATGCCCCCAAGGCAATGAACACATCCAACCCGAACAGGAAATTGGC
>CAZFDX010000422.1:0-9154 GCA_964518325.1 uncultured Alcaligenaceae bacterium
CACAAAGTAGGTATCGTGCAGGTGAATGTCGGTACCCAAGGTCGCGAGATACAAGCCGGTGAGTCCCCCCACCGTGAACAGCACCATGAAGCCCAAGGCAAAAATCATCGGGGCCTCGAAGGTGATTTTTCCACGATAAAGCGTTGAGGTCCAGTTGAACATCTTGATGCCAGAAGGAACCGCAACCAACATGCTCAAGAAGCTAAACAGCAACGCAGCGTAGTAGCTGATACCCGCCACGAACATATGGTGTGCCCACACCAAGAAGCCGACCACAGCGATACCAACCGAGGACCAAGCGACGGCTTTGTAACCGAAGATATTTTTTCGGCTAAAGCAGGTGATGACTTCGTTAATCACACCCATACCAGGCAAAATCATAATGTACACGGCAGGATGCGAATAGAACCAGAATAAGTGTTGGAACAGAACGGGATCCCCCCCCATCGTGGGATCGAAAATCCCAAGGCCCGTAGCGCGTTCGATAATCATGAGCAGAACCGCCATGGCAACCACAGGAGTTCCCAACAGCTGGATCAAGCTCGTGGCATACATGGCCCAAATGAACAGCGGGAGACGACCGAAGGTCATTCCCGGCGCCCGCATCTTGTGAATGGTCACAATGATGTTCAAGCCCGTCATAATCGACGAGAAGCCGGAAATAAAGACCCCCAAGGCCCCCGGAAGCACACTGGCAGAGGAGCTTCGGGTACTATAAGGCGGATACAGTGTCCAACCGGTATCGATACCACCAATGAGCAAGCCCCAAACAGCGAAGGCAGCCCCAATCATCCACACATACCACGAGGCAATGTTGAGCTTGGGGAAGGCCATATCTTTGGCGCCCACCATAATGGGGACAAAGAAGTTTCCTAGAATCCCTGGAATCGAAGGAATCAGGAAGAAGAACAACATCACCACCCCATGGGCAGTGAAGACTTTGTTGTAAGTATCGTTATCGAGGATCGCACCGGAGGGGGACAGCAGATTCAGTCGGATCAGACCGGCAGCAATCCCACCTACGAGAAAGAACCCGAAAACGGTGACCAAATAAAGAACGCCAATACGTTTATGGTCCACGGTGAACAACCAAGACCAAATCGAATAGCCTTCTTCCAGATAACTCTTGTGACGGACTTCCTTTGGAGATTCGTCCGGCACAGCACGAAGTTCATTAACGCTTGCAACACTCATATCACTTTGGCTCCGGGGCGGTAGGTACTTCCGTCTTAGCACCAATCGGGGCGGGCGTCGCGTCAGTACGGATCAGGGACTTTCCACGACTCAGTCCCTTAATATAGGCAACAACTTTGACTAATTCTTCTTCACTCACTTGGTCATGTCCGTAGGCAGGCATGATGGCTTGCCAGCCTGCTCGCACTTGCAATCGCGGGTTGCGGATCGAGTTGCGAATATAGGCTTCATCGGCAATGACCGTCTTTCCATTGTTCAATTCTCGACGTTGTAGGTACATACCTTCGAGAATGGGGGCCTTAGAACTTTCGACATTATGGCAGCCGGTACACTGTAATTTCTGGAACAACTTCCGACCTTCCAGACCGGCCGAACCTTCCACTTCCAGATTCTCCCACTTCTCGTACTCAGCACGTTCCAGAACCTTCACTTTGCCCACCATCAACGAGTGGTTGGTTCCGCAGTATTGATCGCAGAACAAGTGATATTCACCGATCTGGGTGGGTTCGTACCATGTAGAAACATAGCGGCCGGGAATCACATCGATCTTCGAGCGGAAGGCGGGGATCGCAAAGTCATGAATCACATCTTCGCTGATGAGGGTGACTCGAACTTTTTGATTCACCGGCAACACAAGGGCACCCTCGAAGTATCCTTGGTTCGCCAAGGTATCGGAGTAGTCCAGCGAGTTTTGGCCGATGATAACCCGTTGACCCCCGGGATACTGGGCACGCCACATCCAACGTTTGCCCGTGACGAAAATTTCGGGGGCATCCGCCGGAGGATGCATCACTTCATCATAAATCAAAGCGCCACCCACGAAGAAGCTCAAAAAGACCAGTAACGGAATAATGGTCCAAATTAATTCGAGCTTGTGGGAACCGAGAATCCGAGGGGGGGGGGCAGTGGTATGATCGTTGACCCCTTCTTGAACTCGGTAGCGCACACAAAAATAAAACATCGCTGCATAAACGGCCAACCCAGAGGTTACCAGTATCGCCGTCATACTCCAGAATAGGAGATCCCAACGATAGGCCATTTCAGAGGCTGCCGGTGGCAGGATCGTCGTTTGTAGTAACATCAGAACTTTCCCATCAGTGAGCTAACATCATGATACAAAACCAACCGAGCTTTACCCACCCGTCATCCAACAGATCAACAGATTAAAAATCAGTAGATCACTCCGTCCTTATCCGATCAACTTATCCGTTACGTTGCTATCAGGTTGCAACCATATTTCCTTGATTGTTTCCCTTGCGGAATCGACTGCGGAGAAGCACGATCGCATAAACAATCACAATTAGGGCGAGCGTTAATGCCCCGCCGATTTTCACAGCGGTCAACACTTCAAACGCATATTTCCCTTTGTACATGTCATATCGATAGCAACTCAAAACAAATCGATCGGCAAGCGAACCAATTTTTCCTTCCCCCGCTTCGATCAACGCTAACTTCAGATTCTTGACTGTTTTTTTCTCAGCGGTTGCATTCTCATCGCTATCGATGAAGGTATGCCCCATGAAGTAGCGGGAGACCACACCACTGGGGGTGAGAAGGATGATACCGGCACTGTGTTTGTATTCTTTGATCGAGGTATCGTAAAAGCGTTCATAACCTACGGCATTGCACACAAGGTCGATGCTTTCTTGCGTGCCGGTCAGGAAGCGCCAGCCTTGTTCTCCTTCCTTTCGACCGTATTCCGTAACCCAGCGCCGTTGATACGCAAGGGCTTGGGCAGGTTTTTCTTTAGGATCGAAGGAGAACACAATGATCGTGTAATCAACCCCTGCGATATACCCATGATCCTTAGCGAGTAGCTTGGCGGCTTCACAAACCCCATCAATCACCGAGTTACATAAGTGTTGGCAACCCAAATAAGCCGGCACAAGGATGATCGGCCGATTCGGCAAAGCCACACTAGCGAGCGTCACATTGTTCCCGTGTTCATCTCGGAACATCGTCTCCATAGGGACTTGTTCGCGAAGTTTCTGACGAATTTCGGGGTTACCCGGACCCGCTGAGGGGTCGGGACCACTCGGACCATCCGCAGGACCTTTACGCCCTTGAGCATAAGCTAGGGGGGCCAAGGTGCTGATGAACAATAATCCAAGGAACAAATGCCGCATCATCGGAGTGTACCCGCTTTACCTACGGTGCCACCATTCGATTCTTTGGGACGTTCCGCCGGCAGCCACGTTTCACCCTCGGGTTCAAGGGCTTTCGCTGTCGTTGCTTTGTTCAACGCTTCCAGCGTGCGATTCATGGCTGCGGAGTAAGAGAGTCGAACTTTCTTTTTATTGGCATCCGCGTAGTGGAATGCTAAATCTTTTTGGTTTTGTGCTTCCAAATCGTCTGGATAGTACTCCGGCGAGTTACGGGGATCGTCTTTCGCTTCTACGCCTGTGGTGTAGCGAGCATCATCAGTCAACACTCGGATGTATTCGAGACGGGGTGCTTTCACCTCGGGGGTGATCCCATCTTTCAAATCCCAAGTGGTGATCCGCACAAAGCGAGCCGAGTCCGGTTCGGCATTACGGGCAGCCGCTTCGGGGTGAGCTTTGGCCACGGAGCGATCCGGCATCGCAGGGTCGTACAGTGCTTCCCACACAAAGTAAATGGTGACAAAGGCAATCACCAAGGTCATCAACACCAAAAGGGGAACGTTGATGATCGGTTGAACAGGAAACACATCCGGTTCATAACCTTGTTTATGTGTGGGGCCACTAAGAACAAAGGGTTCATCATGGCCGTGATCTTTAGTGTTGCTCATCGTGATGCCCCTTGAGTAAGTAGATTTCACGAACCGGAAGAACTGGGTATCTTGAGAGTTGACCCAAGAAACACCAGACCCAGATACCACCTAAACCGATAATGGCGAAAATGTCTAACAACCAGTAGGGAGCAGATCCCAGATTCGAGCGGTCGAAGGTCGGCTCGATCCAGTTGAAAATATCGACACCCACCATGCACATCAGACCAATCGAAATGAATCGCATGGCTTTGGCATTCGATTTCACCTCGCGGAACAGCAACAGGCCAAAGGCCAAGAAGAATCGCAATCCCAACAGGACGTACCAAATCGGTTTCCAGCCTTCCGAGGCCCGTTTCAGCGGATAGCCGAGTTCTTCGGGAAGGTTACCGGCCCACACCAACATGAACTGCGAGTAGGTCGTGTAAACCCAGAACAAGGCCATCGCCAGCATAAAGCTACCGAGGTGAATTTGCTCGCTGGGGTGATAAATCCCTTTCAAGGTGGTATTACGCAGACCAATCAACACCAACAAGGCCAAGGCAAAGGAACTTAGCATGGCGTTGGCATGGAAGATCAGGGGGAACATGCTCGAAGCAAAAAACTTCTCGTAGCTCATCACCCAGTCGGTAATCAACACCATCCCGCACAGGGCATAGAGGATGATCCCCCAAGAACCCCAAACTTTTTGCCGTGCCCGTGCATCGGCAGCGGCATTTTCATCGGGGTTTTCTTCGGCTTTGCGGGCCGTGCTATTGAGCATGAAGATAATCCCGCCCAGAATCACAAAGATGCCGATGGCTCGAACCAAGGAGAAGGTCGGATTCGAGTATTCGACCACGCGGCGGCCGTAATCACTTTCGAGTTCTTCTTTCTTGAGTTCTTCGTTCGTTTCATGCTGAATATGGTCGTAGAACTCGGCCCAAGGATAGGGTGAATTCTTCCCAGCAAAGAACGAACCCGCAACCGGAATAAAGAACAGGATGAGAAGGGGGAAACATCGGGTGGCAGCCTCGAAGGGACGCCGCATCAAGATACCCCATTTCCCACCGCTGAGATATTGCAGCGACAGGAAGAACAACGCACCCAAGGTCACCGCCACCCAGTACATGAACCCGACTGAGTAGGAGGCAAAAATCTGCTTGGTGGGGATCGCATCACCAGCCACCATCACGCCAGCGGCGATTCCGAATAATGCTAAACCACCAAGACCCACTCCGAGTGCTTTGGTACGATAAGAGGACAGATCCACTTTCAGGTCAGTGGCTCCGTGTCCTTCTGTCGAGACATGGTCGGCCATTTATTTATCTCCCTTCTTGTGGTCGTCTTTCTTATGTTCGTTATGTTTACTTTCTTCTGCTTTTTTCTGCTCTTCAAAAGCCTTTTTCTCGGCTTCGGTGAGGCTAGATTCGTCGATCGGTTCACGTTGTGCTTGCAGCGCCCGCACATAGGCCACGATGCGCCAACGATCGGTGGGGGTGATCTGCGAACTGAAGTCCGGCATACCACCATACCCTCGGGTGATGACTTCAAAGATGTAACCGTGAGGAACATCCTTCAAAGCGATCCGTTGGCCGTAACGGGCAAATCCACGCGAGTAGCCTGCGGGTAATCCTGTCGAAGGCAGAGCATCGCTGGGGTCGGTGTGGTAAGAGGGGGGGGGCAAAAATCCTCGTTCCACAATCTTCCCTTTCCCGTTGCCTAAAGGTCCATGACAGGGGACACAGAACACTTGGTATTGCACTTGGCCCCGTTCGATGTCTTTCTTGCTCATCTTGAAGGGCATTTCATTCACGAATAAAGCGGGGTCCGAAGGAGAACCAATCGGCACCACAACTTCTTCTTCCTTTTCCGGCTCTTCGGGAGCATTCGTCTTGATCTTCATCTTCTGGCCCCCTTTGCGACCGGCAGCGGTCAACCCCGTGCTAATGGGGTCCCCAGGAAGAAGCCAGCCACGGGCGTAGACCCCTGGTTCAAGGGGACGCGACGAATTTTCATCATCGAAAAAGTCGGTCTCTCCCAAGGGGTTGTAGCGTGGTTGGTGAGCCATACGTTGTTGACACCCGACCAAAAGCAGGGTCACTCCGACGAGGCAGGTCGTTAAGAGTGTCCGCGGTTGTGTTGTGAACCGTTTCATTCAGGTACCTCCGCAACCGAAAGGGGGTTGAGCGTCAGGAGAAACTCACGGGTCGCTTGCAGGTCGAACTTTTCGTCGTCTGCTTGAACGAAAAGGAAGAACCGGTCGATGGTCGAGCGTTCAAACGCAGGAACATTGAACAGCGGGTTGTAGAGTTTCGGTAAGCCACACAACGCCAGCAGACCAAATACCCCTGCCAAACAGGTGGTGAGGATACCCGGTTCATAAGTGACCGGAATAAACATCGGCCAGCTGTTGTAGGGTTTCCCCCCGATGTTAAAGGGGTAATCCACGGCGTTGGTGTAGTACTGCATCAGGAAGCCGCAAATGGCTCCACAGATACCACCACAAAGCATGACCGTTGCCATTTCGGACTTGATAAAGCCCAAGGCGTCGGCAATGCCCGAGACGGCATAGGGGCTATAGCCGTCGAGTTTGGTATAGCCGGCTTCTTTTGCCTTTTTGATCCCTGCAATCAGGGCATCGGCATTATCGTATTCCGCCAGCATTCCGTACACTTTGGTTTCGTTATTTGTACTACTCACGGAGGGCCCTCCGCAATGGCGTGACCATCTTGTCCACCAGCATGTTTAGGTAACAGTTCTCTCATCTCGGTGATGCTAATCACAGGGACGAAGCGAACGAATAGAGCGAACAGACTAAAGAAGATACCGAATGTTCCGATGTAAATGAACCAGTCGTGATGGGTAGGAGCATATCGCGCCCACATGCTCGGTAAGTATTCCCGAGTCAGGGTAATCACGATCACATAGCGCTCGAACCACATCCCGATCAGAACCACGATCGAGATCAGGAACAGAACGGTCATGTTGTAGCGCATCTTCTTGATCCACAGCACCTGAGGAATCACGAAGTTACAGGCAATCAAGGCCCAGTACGACCACGCATAGGGGCCGCTCCAAACCCGAAGGACGGTCGATTCCCACTCCACAGCACTATGGGAGTACCATGCGAACCACACTTCGCAAAGATACCCGAAGGAGACCATCATGCCCGAGGCAAGCATCACCTTGGCAGAACAATCGAGGTGCCAATCGGTGATAAAGTCTTCCAACTTGTACCATTTTCGCATGGGGATGCCCAACACCAGCACCATCGCGAAGCCGGAGTAAATGGCCCCGATCACGAAGAACGGTGGGAAAATGGTCGCGTGCCACAGTGGAACGATCGAAACGGCGAAGTCGAAAGAAACGATCGAGTGGACCGAGAACACCAGCGGGGTCGAAATCCCTGCGAGGATCAGGTACACTTTTTCGTAGCGGCGCCAGTTGAAGGCACTACCGGTCCAGCCCAACGAAAGGGCGCCGTAAATTCGTTTTTGGAGTTTGTTCTTAGCGACATCGCGGAGTGTGGCAAAGTCGGGAATAAGTCCCACATACCAGAACACCAGCGAGACGGTGAAATAGGTTGAAACCGCAAAGACGTCCCAAGCCAAGGGGCTACGGAATTGCGGCCACATGGCAAAGTTATTGGGGAACGGATACAACCAGTAAGCCAACCAAGGTCGGCCTGTGTGTAGCAGGGGGAAAATCCCTGCGCACATCACCGCGAAGATGGTCATGGCTTCTGCGAATCGGTTAATACTGGTTCGCCAGCGTTGGTGAACCAGAAGCAGAATCGCCGAGATCAAGGTTCCCGCGTGACCGATACCGATCCACCAAACGAAGTTGATGATCGCGAATCCCCACGCAGTCGGGATGTTCAATCCCCAGATACCGGGTCCCATCCAAATGAGATAGGTCACGGTGTAGAGGAATAACAGAACGCCTAGGGTTCCCAGCCCGAAGGTAATCATCCACGGTTTACCGTGCGCCTTGGGATCAAGGGAAAGCCTAGAGATGGTTTCGGTGACCGTCGTTAAGTTATGGTTGCCCCCAATCGCTGGTGGCTGCGGCTCAACGTGCGGTCGTATTGTTGCAGTAGTCGCCATTCGAGATTTACACCTTTGGCATAGCGGGGTTGGGGTTGCGAACCGCAGCCAAGTACGTCGTCCGCGGCATCGTGTTCAATTCTGCTAAAAGACCATAGTTGGTCGGGCGTTCCTTCCATTCATTCAATTTGCTGTCGGCATCGGCAATATCACCGAACATAATGGCTCCCGAGGGGCAAGCTGCCTGACAAGCCGTAATCACTTCGCCATCTTTGATGGGACGTCGTTGACGTTCGGCTTCGATTTCGGCGGCCCGAATTCGTTGCACACAGTAGGTACATTTTTCCATGACCCCCCGTTCTCGCACCGAGACTTCGGGGTTTCGCATCAGTTTCAGACTTTCGGTTTTCCAGTCGGCATATCGAATGAAGTTGAAACGTCGTACTTTGTAGGGGCAGTTGTTCGAGCAGTAGCGGGTTCCTACGCAACGGTTGTAAACCATGTCGTTCAAACCATCCGCCGAGTGAACGGTTGCTGCCACAGGGCACACCACTTCGCAGGGGGCTTTTTCGCACTGTTGGCACGGAACCGGTTGCACCTGCGCCACGAGGTTCGAGGAATCTTTCACATCGTTCCCCGAGAAGTAGCGATCTACCCGAATCCAGTGCATGGCCCGCCCACGAATCACATTTTCTTTGCCGACTACGGGAATGTTATTTTCTGCTTGGCAAGCCACCATACAGACCGAGCAACCATTGCACACCGTCAAATCAATCGCCATCCCCCAGCGACGGAGTTTTTCGGGTTCCGAGTACATGTCCGCATTGCTGGGATACAACGTCAGCGGAATGACCCGTTTATCGTGCTCGTGTTTGTGTTCGTGATCCTGATCGTGGCCGTGATCTTTCTTTGCTTCTCCTTTGCCATGGTCATGGTCATGGTCGTGCCCATGACCGTGGCTGTGATCGTCATGCCCGTTATGGCTACCTTTACCGTTCCGTTTATTCGGCACGTTCTGATAGATGAGTTCAGTTTCTTCGCCCGCGACCCAAGGTATCTTGGCGAAATTCGGGTTCTTGAGATATTCGGCCACCGTCGCTTGACGAGCGGGCCGGCGTCCTTCCATGCTGTACATCGATTGCGTACAAGCTAGGATGAACTCTTCCGTCAAACCTTTCGGGTC
>CAZFDX010000423.1:0-7292 GCA_964518325.1 uncultured Alcaligenaceae bacterium
GTTCAGGTTTGTTTTGTTGTTCTCACTTCGAGAACGCTCATCAAAGTGTTCTGACGAATTTCACAGCAATCGAAATGCCAAAGTCCAAAGCTCGGCCAATCGGGAAATTGATAAACAACCTAAGTAATTGTTTAATAGTGATTTACGAAAATTTTCTTGAGGAGAGTGGTCCTTCGCTTCCGATTCGGGATTCTGTCAGAATGACAGGATGCCTTCTGATTTTCAGGATCGAATACCCCTACAATACCGCCTCTCCTTAGCAGATTCCCTTCACCTTGGCGGGATCACTTATCTCTCATCTCCCACAGAGCCAGCACGGATGACCTGTCGTTGTGATTTGAGAAAACTCTCCGCTGTTAAACCCGAGGGATGACTCCGAAGAGTAATGGCCCCAAAGCGAGCGGTATCCCAATAAGGAATCTGCTGCCGTTGGTAATGGGCTTCGGCATTGAGGGAATCCCGTTTGGCTTGGCTTGCAATCGCAAACTTGGGTTGCAGCCATTGCACGAATGCTTCGGTATTCGCGCTGGCACTACCATGATGCGGCACCACCACCACATCCGGTTGGGGAGACGGGCGACGCTTCATAAAGTCGGTCAATCCTTGTTTTTCTAAATCACCCGTGAAAAGAATTTTGTGCCCCCGATGCTCCACTTGAATCACGAGGCTACGGGCATTCTCTTCACCTTCGATTTTCTCAACAGGGGGATGAAGAATCGACAATCGAACCGCCCCCGCTAGAAAGGTTTGTCCCGCCGAGGCAGCCTGAGTTTCGATCCCGCGAGAGGCTAAAGTTTCGAGAACCAAAGCAACCCCTGCCGTGGGCTTGTCCGGAAAGGTGGGATTGTAGTTGACCCGACCGATCCGAAAGCGAGCAGAAAGCTCGGGCAACGTATTAAAATGATCTAAATCGGCATGAGACAGAAAAACCTCATCGAGCCGACGAATGCCACGCGACCATAGAAATGGCGCAATCACTCGTGGGGTGGTTTCGGGGCCACTGTCCGAACCCGCATCAATCAAAATGGTTCGCCCATCAGGGGTTTCGAGAACGGCACAATTTCCGTGCCCCACAGCCAGAATTGTGATTCGGAGTTCCTCATCTAAGGGGCGATACAACCCCCAAGCTAAACCGAGAATGACCCAAACCATGAGCCATTTGCCAAGGAAGAGGCGGTCTTGGAATCGACCAACGCATAAAGATTGATTGATCGGTTGAAGCAGAGCAATCGCACCCAACCCCAGAGCATAAAATCCGACCAGCCAACCCAGCGAGACGGGGCCTGTCCACCAACATCCGCCGGGGGTTCCATCAGCCCAAGCAACGATCCTTTCGCAACCATTCAGAAAGCTGTTTGTCAGGACTCCCAAAAGAGGATTGAACCATCCCAAGGGAGAAAGCAGCAGTAAACAAAAACCGCTCAGTAGCGCCAGCGTGGTGAGCAAGATCATAACAGGGCCAATGACGATCCCGACCGGCGAAACGAGATTTTGCCAATAGGCAATGAGAGGTAAGGTGACTAGACCGAGGATCAACGTAATCAAATATGTTTGAATGACGATTTTGATGAGGGATCGGCCCCATCGTTCCCAAGGTGGTCGAGATTGTTCGATGAGTTTTTCGATTTCTTCCGGCGTGGGGGGGGGGATCAGCCGAGGAATCAACCAAAAGAGTGCTGCCACGCACAGAAACGAAAGTTGAAAGCCCGCAGTAAATAAATCGGTCGGTTTCAAGATTAATACGATCATCCATGCGAGGCAAAAGGTATTGAGAGGAAAAACCTTTCGTCCTAGGCAGGTACCGACACAGAAACAAGCAACCATCACGGCCGCCCGCATGGCCGAGGGGCGTCCCCCCGTTAACAGAGCATAAATCAAAAGCAATCCCGCAACCCCTAGGGCGGTCAATCGATAAGGGCAGCCGATCAGCCGGAAGATGCCCCACAAAAAGGCACCGAGGATCACCAAATGTTGCCCCGAAATCGCCAACACATGAATGACCCCCGTGCGAACATATTTTTGCCATTCGTCATTGGCAAGCGACTGATTTTCGCCCAGCAGCAAGGCGCTCGCCAAGCCCGATTGATCGGCCAATTCATTTTGAATCACACGATGCGCGTAACCTTTGATTTGAGCGAGAAGACGATTGACGTTGAATCCCCCGGCTTCGAGTCGAACGACCCCCGTGCTGGATTTGCGAACCCGTAACTCGCAGCCGATTCGATCATCAAGCAAAATCGCGGCCATATCCCGTTCTGCCGGATTCTGGGGGATCGGCGGAGAATTCAACCAGCCGAGAACTTCAATGCGATCGCCACTTTGAATTCCTTCGGGGGGCCCTTCCACAATCAGGCGGGCATAACCAGTGCAAGGACGCCAAGAGCCTTCGCTCAAAATTTCCTCGGCTTGAAGGAGGGAAACCGAGCGGGCCTCGATCGGTTGCGAACGGAGTGGATGCGTGGCATGAGGGAACCGACGAACAAATTCATCTCGCAGTTGCCCCCGAACTTGAACCAATTTCGGCTCGGGGGTCGCATGATGGGCGAGATCAGTTTGAGGATAATCCCAACGCCAAGAATGGTGATAGCCCATGCCCAGCCCGAACCAGCACAACCAGAGAAAAACTTGAGCCAAGAGGGGATTGCTCCGACGGGCGATTCCCCATCCAAGTAACATTCCCAAAGCCACAAACCAACCGGTCGGAGTGGGGAGCGGATAAAGCCGGTCGCAAACGATCCCCAAGGTCCCCGCCACAGCCACAGGAAACAACGGAGCCAACCCAAGTTGTTTTGGGTATTTCAAAGACTGTTTGCGATCGGTATGAGGATAACCATTCATTCCATTTAAGGGCATCGCATTCCAATGATCCTTTGCTTGTCGATATTTTGAAATGGGCTTCTGTTAACTAAAGTAGGAACGCTTCGGAGAATCAGGCGAAATTTTTCCAGAAAAGGACAAGGAATCCGTAAGAAGCAAGGAGAACTTTTTTCTGATTCGCTTGAAGCATGGGGGGACGAAAGATCAGAAAGAACGAAAGCTAGTTCCAGATAAGTATCGCGGTTGCCATCTTGCATGATGCTACCTCCCGATGACGATATGGCCTGCTTGGTGCTGCACAGACGTTGAACCGCTCTCAACAAAAAGAGGGGCAATTCTGACGAATTACCCCTCTTGAACTGATTCCAAATTGGATTGAGGAAATTAATCGTTGAGGATACCGCCCCCTTGTGCTTTCGCTCGATCGTACAAGGGGAGGTGACGGTAGTAAACTTCCAAGGTCAATAGGGACAGGCAGGTGGTCCCTAATCGTCCGCATTGTGAGCCGATACCTAATCCTCCACCGGGTTGATCAATTTTCGGATCCCAGCTCCCTTTGTTGGCCCCATCCATCTCCTGAGATTTCAGGAAGGTTTTTTGCATTGCGGGGTTCCAAGTTTTCACCCAGTCTGGGCCTTCAAAGAAGTGCATCACTTGTGTGGCATAGTAGAGGTAGTAAAGGTTGAAAGTTTCGGGTGCGGGGATTTGGGTTTTGAGGTACTCGACGCCGCGAATTAGGGCAGGGGTCTTCGGGGTCCAGCCCATGTACATGCGGCACAAGAGACCGACAGCGGTGGTGTTGCGTTTACCGGTGATGCCACCGACGAAGCCGTTCTTGGTACGATAGCCAAAGCTGAAATCGTTCGTGGTATTGGTCATCACAGATTCGAGGAACCCCTCGGCATTTTTCATGGCGACTTTCAGCCCCGTGACTTTCAAGCCAGAAATTTCCGCACTTTTGAGGGCTTGAATTTGCCAACCTGTGATCGAGGTATCCGACTCGGATTTGGGAGAGTAGCCCCAAGAACCATCTTTTCCTTGAGCATTGACGATGAACTGAGCCGCCCGAGTGGCAGCATCTTTGAGCTTAGCATCTTTTTCGCCGACCATCCCCGCAGCTTCACACAAGGCAATGGTAGCGATCCCATGCTCGTACATTTGTGGGGTATCGCCTTTTTTGTGCACCAAGCCGCCATCGGGTCGTTGCATCGAGAGTAGGTAGTTGATGCCTTTGGCCACTTTTTCATGATATTGGGGCATTTCTGGAATGTTTTCATATTCTTTGGGTCGAGGTTTTTTGGGACGAGGGAAGTGGGTTTCCCCAGCGGCCAAGAAGGGAAGCAAAGCCATTCCGGTGGCAGCGACACGCCATTCTTTATGGGTACCAGCATCGTATTCCCAGTACCCCATGTTGGGCCCCATATCGATTTGTTGCCGAGCAAGCCAGTGTAGGCCACGAGCTACCGCAGCTTCGGTCTCGTTGGTGCCACCCCCTTTCTTCAATAATAAGTACTTGGTTGCCCCCGAACCACCGCGTACATTGCCGATAGTCAATTCACCGCCCCCCCCCCGATTTTCCTTCTTTCAGCATGCCATCGTTATTCAGCCCCGTTGAGCCGAAATCGATTCCGGCACCGATGCCCGAGATGGAGGTAATCGGAGCAGCATCGAGCATTGTGTCTTGAGCAATGCCGATCGCTTCATTCAAGTTATCCGGAGCTTCTACGTTGGTATCCTCTTGCCGCATGGACTCGGTTGCGGCGGGAATGTCGGGATCGATCCCGATATCTTCGTTGAAGGGAGGTTGTTCGGGTTCTTGTTCTTCTTCCACGGCCGAGGCTACGATGGGGTCGGTGGTGGGACCACCGCTGGCTTCTTTTCCGCCCAACACCCCGCTAAGCAAAACAATGGCAACAAGCAAAGAGTGAACCACCCCGCTGACGACCCATGCGGGGACATAGCGATAAAGCACACGGTCTAGCGTGGTTTCTTGGGCCACTTCGAGAGGCCGAATCACGACCCCCCCACTGGGTCTGTTCATTCCTTCAGGTTTGGTACTCATGGCACCCCCCATCGGTTAGGATTTTTAGATTATTTCCAATCTCGGAACTACAACGAAACTACAACGAACTACAACTTTGTTTACATCGAACCCAACTTGGAATCTTTCACGAGTTGGGATTCTCGCGATTTTTATTTTTATCTTCTGCTTGTGGGCGGTTTTCGTTTTCAAAATCCGTTACGAGGTCCAAACGCCGGTAAAATTCTGATTTCACTTTCCGATCCCCTCTGCGGTGGATCATGGTGAAAACGGCGGCACACACAAGGGCAATGGTGATGGCAGCCAAAGCAAAGCCCGCGGCCCATTCTCCGCCGTCCCCTGATTTTTCGGGGGGGGGGTTGATGGTGAAATTTCGCCCTAAAAACAAGGGGGAACGTCGCCATTGGGGTTTGCCATCCGGTTTTTTCTCCGCAGTGGGGTACGTTAACACCTTGAAATAGTAGGCATCGAACGAGACCCAGATCGGTTTTTTATATTCTTCCGAAGGTTCTAAGCCTTCGGGGGCTTCGACACAAGTGAGCACAAAGAAGATGGGGTCTTGCCGTTGGTTCGATTTTGGCAAAATCCATGCTTCATAAAGCCATTCAATTTTATCTAATCCCAGTCCTGCAGGGGCTTTGAATCGTCGGAGACGAACCAAGCGCCCTTCGTAGTGGAGCAGTTCCCGTTGATAATCCCCTCGGGTATTTTCCAGAATTAAATCTTGGAACGGAACCCCTGCCACCGCATATTTTTTCAATAGAGCCGGATCAATTTTACTCGCATGGGCGAGTACATAATCATAGGCTTTGGATTCATTGGAAGGGGGTTCCCCTGCCTTTTCAACGGGAAGGGGACCTTCGCTAATGACATCCCGAAACCAAGGATGCTCTTTGTCCAGTTTCACACGGGCACTTTCTGGCACCTCCGGAAGATTCCCATTTTTCGGGGGGGGCGTATAGGGAATTTCGTTTTGGCTTTGGTTTTTAGATTGGGAAGCCTCCTTCTTTATCTCAGGTTCTTCCTTGGATTGAGGTTCTTGCGCAATAATAGCGGTGCCCATCACTCCCAAGACCCATGAACTGAACAGGAGTACACCAATTCTCGAAACCAACATGATATGTGCCTCTATGGTCCGACGCGGGGACCGTTCCATAAGTTCCCAATTTTTTCATTTCCTGAGAAGTTCATTTTAAGGAATGGAAACCGAAAGAATCGAGAAAACAAAAAAGAGGTGCCTTTCGCAGGAAAGACACCTCCGTTCCAGTTCCCAATCGAGCTAGATTCTAGCGATGGTTTTCGTGACAGGTCTCACAAGAAGCAGTCAGCTTTTCGAGAATGGTTTTCATAGCGTTTTTGTCTTTCTTCTTAGCTGCGGCGTCGAGTTCTTTGCTCAGGTCGGCGAATTCCTTGCAGAGCTTGGCCCATTCCGCTTGTGCCCCTTTTTCGGGTTTACCGGTGGCCAACTTGTTCAGGGCGGCGCCGGCTTCCGCATATTTCGCCGTGAGTTTGGTGATGGCTTCCCAGTCTTCTTTGCCATCGAGAGCGGCTTTCACTTGTTTATGGACGTTCTTCTTTCCTTGGAAGTTCTCCATCACCGCTTCAATACCCGGAGGAGTATCGGCATCGGCTTGAGAACCTAAGTAGCTCACTCCCAACAAAGCGGCACAGAGACCTAATCCGCCCAGAAAATTTTTCATTCTTCTTGCTCCCTCATTAGCAAAGGCTTTACGATTTTTAATCCTTATTATTCTAGGCCTTTCCTCCTGAGAAGTGTAGTACTTCCCCATAAAGATCAACAAAGGAATCTTTCTTCTTCATTCTTTATTCTTCCATCTCATCAATGGGAGGCTTTTCCGCAACTCTATTGGGATTTATTCACCCGATTTGCCCAATCTCATTTGCGTGTCGCTAACCTCAACGGCTCTTTCTCATAGCTTTATTGGGATTTATTCACCCGGATTGTTTCTTGGGAGCCACGAGTCACACGGATTTTATCCTTCGACAGCTTCAAACCAGTGGTTCCTTTCTTCAAACTCAGATCGTACTCACCGGATTTGAGTGTGAGTTCCCGTTCCGTTTCTGAAACCTCGGTGAGAACCCCGTCAAGACGAAATTCGACTACCGCTGAAGGATCATCCGTCACGATGGTCACTTGGCCTTTGTTGGTATAGTTCCAAAAAAACGTCCCAAAGGCAGCAATCGCGATGAAACTTAAAACGATGAGACGTGTTGAGGAAGGCTTTTGAGAATCATCCATGAGAGGGTCGGTCCGAGAGATAATGGACGATGAAGACGAATTCGCAGCCAGTGACGAAGTGGACGAAATGGCCGATATGGCCGAACTGCTCGCGGATGTGGGAAGCGAAGGACGGATCGATTCGGCTGCGCGAGGTTGTGGTGGGGGCTCGGGGGGGGGAGCAGAAACAGGGCG
>CAZFDX010000424.1:0-1627 GCA_964518325.1 uncultured Alcaligenaceae bacterium
AGGTCGCTCAGGCCATTCAGAATAAGGACCGACGTATCAACGAAGCGCGGGCCTTGGCCTTGGCTACCCTCACCCGTGCCGAAGAAGAAGCTCTCGAAATGGTGACCAAGGCCCTCATCTACAAGAACGAGAAGATCGCATTTGCCAAAGCAACCGCCGAGGTTTTTCAAGCATGGCACAAAGTCCGCAGCACCTTGCCCAAAGAATGGCTAGAGAAATATCCCACGCCAGAAGCGCAAGCGAATGCTTTGAAATCGTGGAAGACGCTGACAGAATTTCGTTTGGCGTGGGAAGTGCTCGTCGAAGTGCTCAAAGGGCGAGATAAAATCATCATGCAAACACCGGCCAAAATATCGGGCAAGCGAACCCTGTTGTTAGTCGATCCGGAATTCTTGCGACCTGCGATCATTCAACCTCGAAATACCCCAGCTCATGAGGGGCCTTAATTTCCTGCAAAAATTCCCCCTCATTCTCCTCCACTTCATTGAAAGGGCTGAATCACCCGCGATTCTTCCACCTCGAAATACCTCAGCTCATGAGGGGCCTTGAATTCACCTTTGATTTGATTGGGATCAAATCGAAGCTATCCTCAACGGGGCGGGAAAATCGTAGAATCTGAGCAAGCACCGTAACGGAGAAGTCCAGTACATGTCGAAAATTCATTTAGTCACAGGTGGGGCCGGCTTTATCGGTTCGCATTTGGTGGATCAATTGATTCAGGAAGGGAAAACGGTCCGCGTTCTCGATGATTTGAGTACCGGATTAGCAAGCAATCTATCCCATCATCAAGGAAAGGTTGAACTGATTGAAGGTACGATACTGGATGAGACGGCCGTGAGCCAAGCGGTCGAAGGTGTGGAAGTAATCTACCATTTAGCCGCGTTGGCATCGGTGGCGAGAAGTGTGGAAAGTCCGCTGGTTTCTCATGCTGCGTGTGCGACCGGAACGGTCATGGTATTGGATGCTGCCCGACGGGCCGGAGTTCGGCGCGTGGTGTATGCTGCCAGTTCGAGCATGTATGGAGGGGCCAGTACCGATCAGGGCCAAAGGGAAGATCAAGTTCCCTGCACGCTTTCCCCTTACGCAGCGGCCAAACTCGCGGGCGAAGCCTACATGCAAGCCTTTGCTGCAACCTATGGTCTCGAAACGGTGCGGCTCCGTTTCTTCAATATCTTCGGTCCCCGACAACGGGCCGACTCTCCCTATTCCGGTGTTATTGCCATTTTCACCAAGATGATGGTCGAAGATCGATCGCCCACGGTTCATGGTGACGGGTTGCAATCTCGCGATTTTACTTACGTCGGTAATGCGGTGCAGGCCTTGCGCCGAGCTGCGGAAACCGCGGGAGTTTCTGGCAAGGTGTATAATGTGGGGACCGGTTCGAGTATTACCGTGTTGGATTTAGTTCAGGCTTTGAATCGGTTACTAGGGAAAAATTTGCCCGTGACACATGTGGCCCCGCGATCGGGTGATGTGAGATTTTCCAAGGCCGATATTAGCCGCACCCGTGCGGAATTGGGCTATGAACCAACCTTTACGTTTGAACAGGGGCTTGCCAAAACCCTTGAGTGGTATCTTTCGTTTCTTAAATCGTGAGTTGTGAGGGTGATTGCTTCGAGTGTATCGG
>CAZFDX010000425.1:0-5734 GCA_964518325.1 uncultured Alcaligenaceae bacterium
TCCGTTGCACCGGTTGCGGTGCGGTGGTGATTCTCGCCGATAAGGTTCAAGTCGATCGGTTCGTTTATTGTGGCACCCACCTAGAAAACAAACCCCAACGGGCCGAAAATCTCATCCAACCCGAATCGCTGCTCCCGTTCCAAATTTCCGACCGCGACGCGAAACAAATTTTTTCGAAATGGATCAACGGGCTTTGGTTCGCTCCCACGGAACTGAAGAAACTAGCCACACTGGGACGCTTTTCCAGTGTTTATGCCCCGTACTGGACCTACGATTCGATGACCTACACCCGTTACACCGGCGAGCGAGGGATCGATTACACCGAGACCGAATACTACACCGATGCCAACGGGAATCGTCAAAGTCGCACCGTCACCAAAACCCGTTGGTATCCCGTTTCGGGTGAAGTGCAATTTTTCTTTGACGATGTGTTGATCCCCGGCTCGAAAACCCTTCCCGCGAAGCTCGTCAAAAAACTTCAGCCTTGGGATTTGAAGAATGTGGAACCGTATCAGGATCATTTCCTTAGTGGTCACAGCGCGGAACGATATTCCGTGAGCCTGCTGGAAGGTTTCCACGAAGCCAAAGAGGTCATGGAGGATTATATCACCACACTCATTCGCGAGGATATTGGTGGCGATCATCAACGGATTCACACCCGCAAAACCCAATATGTGGGGGTGACCTTTAAGCACACTTTGCTTCCCACATGGGTGGCCAATTATCGTTACCGCGACAAGGTTTTCCAAGTGTTGGTGAACGGTCAAAGCGGAAAACTCGCCGGCGAACGGCCGTGGAGCGTGTGGAAGATCATTCGCCTCATTGTGATTATCCTGATCTTGGTAGGCTTGCTCGTCTTGGGTATCTCTGCCGTGGCTGGGAAGAAGAAGGGAGGGGCTTCAACGCAACAAATCAATCCCACGACCCAGCAGGTGAATCCGCCAAACCAGCAGCAAAGCCCCCCTAAACGCTCTCGGTAATTTGCAGACTTCCCCCCCCCGAATCGCCCTTGGTCATCGACAAGGAGAACCATGCACATTTGCGAAACGATTTCTGCCACCCGTCAGGCCATCCTTCAGGCACGCCAAGCGGGGAAGAAAATTGGCTTTGTCCCGACGATGGGGGCACTTCATGCCGGTCATGCGATCCTCATGCGACGAGCCAAAACCGAATGTGATTGCGTGGTGGTCTCGATCTTTGTGAACCCGACCCAATTCGGCCCGAATGAGGATTTTACCCGTTATCCTCGCACCTTCGAGGCCGATCAGGCTTTGTGTGCCGCCGTGGGGGTCGATGTGATTTTCTACCCCACTCCCGAATTGATGTATCCGAAAGGGTACCAAACTTTCGTGGAGGTAACCGAAATCACAAAACCTTTATGCGGGGCCAGCCGGCCGGGCCACTTCCGCGGCGTTGCCACCGTCGTGACCAAATTGTTCAACATCGTTATGCCCGACGTGGCTTACTTCGGCCAGAAAGATGCTCAACAATGTCGCGTCATTCAACAAATGGTTGCCGATTTGAATATGCCCATTCAGATTGAAATCGTCGAAACGGTCCGCGAACCCGATGGCCTTGCTATGAGTTCCCGCAATCGTTATCTCAATCCGCTGCAACGCCATCATGCAACCATTTTGTACCGCACTTTGGTTTGGGTGAAAGAGCAAATTGCTGCCGGCCAACGCAACGCCCACGAACTCGAAAAGCAAATGGCCCTGCGAATTGAACAAACCCCCGAAGCCCGACTGGATTATGCCAAAATTCTCGATTACGAGACCTTTTCTCCCGTCGAGACGATCGAAAAGAAAGTCTTGGTCGCCTTGGCGGTCTTTTTCGATCAAACCCGATTGATTGATAATTTCCTCATCGACGTGTGAAACTGGGCAGGCATACCTTTGCTGTCTATCAATAGCGTTGACTGCTTGTTTGAGGAATCACAATGTCTGCTCTACCGCTGCTCATCGAGAAGTTTCAAACCCAATTCAAAAGAATGGAACCGAATATGGTTCTGAATCTCGATGATCTATACGATCCGAATGTTCGATTTGAAGACCCCCTCCATAAGGTCGAAGGTCGGGCCGCCCTGTTGGAGTATTTCAACAAGCTCAATTCACAGTTAGAATATGCCGACTTCGAGTTTGGGGTTCCGGTCTGTAGCGAAAACGCAGCCGCTGTACCTTGGGTGATGACTATGGCCTTGAAGAAACCCAAACAGGTTATTTCCATTCCGGGTATCTCTCACCTGACCTTCGCCGAACGAATTCTCACGCAGCGAGATTATTTCGATGTCGGCGCCTCGTTGTACGAAAAGCTCCCGATCATGGGACCACTACTCCGCTGGATCAAGAAAAAAGTAACTTAATCCCGATTTAACATTCCCCAACTCAACCAATTTCCTTTCCCCCCCCCCTCGAAATCCCAAACGGATGACAGAACAGAAGGAGGGGTTACTTCACAAGGGTTTACTTCACAGCCGATCGGATCAGTCCTTCAGTGGGACTACTCGCATTGGCATAGAGCTTTTTGGGGATACGTCCCGAAAGAAAGGCGAAACGTCCCGCATCGATGGCATAGCGCATGGCCCACGCCATACGCAAGGGGTCTTGGGCCGAAGCAATGGCGGTGTTCAGAAGCACGCCATCGCAGCCGAGTTCCATCGCTATCGAAACATCGCTGGCGGTCCCCACACCAGCATCCACAATCACCGGATAATCCGGGTCCCCATCTTTGAGATATTCGAGAATGATTCGGATATTATTCGGATTCAGAATCCCTTGCCCTGAACCAATCGGGCTTCCGGCCGGCATGACGCTGGTGGCGCCAACCTGTTTGAGTTTTCGTGCCAAAATCGGGTCATCGGAACAGTAAACCAAAACCTCGAACCCCTCATTAACAAGGGTTTCCGTAGCCCGCAATGTATCGATCGGATCGGGTAATAACGTTTTGGGATCGCCCAAACATTCGAGCTTCACCCATTTCGCACCGGCGTTACCAAGGCCACTCAAAAGTTCCCTCGCCAATCGGGCATGACGAATCGCATCTTCGGCGCTAAAGCAACCGGCGGTGTTCGGCAAAATGGTGTACCGGCTATGATCCAAGGCATCGAGGAGGTTTTTCCCTTCTTTGTTAATGAGACGTTCCCGCCGTACCGCCACCGTTGTGACTTCGCAACCGCTGGCCGCCAAACATTCGTTCATCTGCTCGAAGGTGCTGTATTTCCCCGTCCCCGTGAACAGACGAGAACGAAACGTAAAACTCCCGACCTTCAACGGAGAATCCTGCGGAGGTGAGCCACTCCCCCCCCCCACGAGGGTCACTATTTCGATTCGGTCCCCGTTTTGGATTTTCCTTTGTGCATGTTCACTGCGAGGAACCACTTCGAGGTTCACTTCGACGGCACATTTTTGCGGATCGCAACCCAATTCGTGGAGCAATTCGCTCAACGTGATCGCCTTGGGGTAGTTCCGTGGGGTTTCATTAACGTAGATTTCAATCATCGACCTTCTCAAAAACAAACAAGGGGGATTCTCTCTCCTCTTCAAAATTCTGGATCGAGTCAATGGCCCCTCTTGAGATTTAGGATAGGAAAATTCAAGTTGCTGTCTTTTCTACCGGACTGTTGTATATCAAAAGTATCCTACCCAAAGGGTTTCTCTATGAACCGATTGCACCTCTGCTGGTTAACCTGTTGTTTTTCGTTGACATTCCTCGCAGCGGCTGAACCTTTAACGGTGCCAGCTCGTTCGCGAGTGCAACCCTTCAAAGGAAGCGATTCTTGGACCGAAATCGCGATCGATCTGAAATTCCAGCCGAACAAAACGGCCGTAATTCTCTGCGATATTTGGGACGATCATTGGTGCAAGGCCGCAGCAAACCGTTGTGCCGAGATCGCCAAAAAAACCGAAACCGTAGTCAAAGAACTTCGCAAGCAAGGGATGTTCATTATTCACTGTCCTTCCGATACGATGAATTTTTATAAAGATCATCCTGCCCGTAAGCGAATGCTCGAATTTCCGAAGGTCGATTTGCCCACCAAGCAAGAATTGCCCGATCCGAAATGCCCCGTCGATGATTCCGATGGCGGCTGCGACGATCCCAAACCCGCTAAACCCTACAAGGCATGGTCTCGGCAACAGGCTGCCATTGAGATCGATGCCGATCGGGATGGCATTACCGATAATGGTCTCGAAGTGATGTATGCTCTCAAGGCCAAGGGAATCGATACGGTTCTCATGGCCGGCGTTCATACGAACATGTGTGTGTTGCATCGTTCCTTTGCCATCAAGAATTTGACCCGTCATGGTTTCAAGTGTGTGTTGATTCGAGATTTGACCGATTCAATGTACAACCCCGCGATGAGTCCCAAGGTCAGTCACGACCAAGGGACCGAATTGATTATTCAGCACATCGAAAAATTCTGGTGCCCTACGATCCTCTCGAAAGATTTATTCAAAAAGTAAAAGGCCCTCTCGCGAAATCGATTCTGTAAAATTTCGGTTTACAATCCTGTTGGGTTCTCTCGAAAGGTTTGCTCCAAAAATAAAAGGACCTGCTATGCCAATACCGCTGCCTCCGGTTGCCTCGCTGCGAGATTTTTATGCGTTTGAACAGCATGTGGCGACCTGTCGAAAAAAAAGGAATTTGGGAATGGTCCCCCAGTGGTACGAAATTCCTGTGTTTTATTTCTCGAATCCGGCCAGCATCGTCGGAGATGGTGCCGAAATCAAAGGTCCGAAAAATTCGCAGGAACTCGATTACGAATTAGAATTGGCTTGTGTCATCGCCCATGATTGTAAAGATTTACCCGCAGACGATCGAGCTTTGGAAGCGGTCTTGGGCTTCACCATCATGAACGACTGGAGCGCCCGCGATCTCCAACGGGCCGAAATGGCCGTGGGCCTTGGACCGAGTAAGGGTAAAGATTTTGCCACCAGTTTGGGTCCCCATGTGATCCCCATTCAAGAACTCATGCCCTACTACCGCGAAGGGCGATTTCATCTTGAAATGACGGCAACGGTGAACGGAAAAGAATACTCCCGAGGTAATGCCGGAAGCATGTACTACACATGGCCCCAGATTCTGGCTCACGCGAGCCGAGATGCCCAAATGCGAGCCGGCGACGTGATTGGCTCTGGTACTGTAGGAACGGGGTGTATCCTCGAACTTGGTCCCGAAACTGTTGGGGGTTGGTTGAAACCCGGCGACGTGGTTTGTTTAACGATTGAACACATCGGGACATTAACCAATCGAATTATCGGCTAGGCAATTCCTTCCACATGCCGGTTAATTCATTCCTTCTGCATCGACTTCCGATGATTCCTCAGGATTGTCGCGTGTAACGATGGGTCATGAACCGAAGCCATGATCCATCGGGCTGAAGCATTTCCGAATACAAAAGACGAGTATTTTCATCGATGAGTTCGATGGTGTCACGGTATTGGGTCATCTTCCCGTCACGCATGTTGATCCCTTCGGTTGCCAAGATCAGACGTTTCTCCTCGGTATCTAAAGTACCGGTGTAGGTCCACAAATAACTCATCGTGGTGCCGATGAAAGTGCCGGGAAAAATTTTGTTCGACGGGTCCTACCCGAGAGTTCTCTGCTAATCCCTATCTTTTATACACATCTGACGCTTCCGACGATCTACACTGTGTAGTTCGCGGTGTGCTCCGAAAATTTAAAGAAAAAAAACAAGAGTAATAGAACGATGAAAACGAAGAAAACATCGGACACG